>JBEKWX010000398.1:0-3687 GCA_049512675.1 Terriglobales bacterium
ATTCTTTACACCATGCAGCAAATGGGCCTGGCTCCGGGACGCGCCACGCGCAAGTGCGCCCGCATCGTCGGCGAAGTCATGGGCAAGTACCATCCGCACGGGAACCTCGCCGTTTACGACGCATTGGTCCGTCTGGCCCAGCCGTTCGCCATGCGCGCGCCGCTGGTCGATGGACAAGGCAACTTCGGCTCGGTCGATGGCGATCCTCCGGCGGCGGATCGATACACCGAAGCGCGCCTGACGCGCGTCTCCACCGCTCTGCTCGAAGACCTCGACAAAGAAGCCGTCGACTTTTATCCGAACTACGACGGTACGGAAACGCAGCCCGCGGTCCTGCCCGCGCGTTTCCCCAACTTGCTGGTCAACGGCTCCGATGGCATCGCCGTCGGCATGGCGACCAAGATTCCGCCGCACAACCTGACCGAGATCGTCGAGGCCACCATCACGCTGGTGAGTAATCCCGGCGCGCAGCTGCCGGAGATTCTGAAATTTGTGCAAGGACCGGACTTTCCGACGGCGGCCATCATTCACGGCCGCGCTGGAATCTTCGAGGCGTACCGCACTGGCCGCGGCCGTTTCATGATGCGCGCCCGCGCCGCCATCGAGAACATCAACAAGGACAAGCAGGCGATCATCGTCACCGAGATTCCGTACCAGGTGAATAAGGCTCGCCTGATCGAGCGGATTGCCGACCTCGTCAACGACAAGACCATCGACGACATCTCCGACATTCGCGATGAAAGCGATCGCGACGGCATGCGCATCGTGATCGAGCTCAAGCGCGGGGCCGAACCGCAGATCGTGCTCAACCAGCTCTTCAAGCACACGTCGATGCAGGAAGGCTTCAGCATGATTCTGCTGGCCGTGGTCAACGCTCAGCCGAAGGAAATGGGGCTGATCCAGGCGATCAAACACTTCATCGACCATCGCGTCGATGTGGTGCGCCGCCGCACTTCGTACTTGCTGGCCAAAGCGCGCGATCGCGAACACATTTTGGAAGGCTACCTGACCGCGCTCGATCACCTTGATAACGTGATCGCAATCATTCGCGGCAGCGCCAACCGCGCCGACGCAAGAGAAAATTTAGTTGCGTACTTCGGCGGCAAGAAGATCGACATCAACACTACCGGACGCGCTCCAAAGCTCACCGCCGAGAAACCCTTCACCGCGAAGCAGGCCGACGCCATCCTCGAACTGCAACTGCACCGCTTGACCAAGCTCTCGATCGAAGAAATTGCGAACGAGTTGAAGCAGGTGCGCGAGGCCATCGCCGAGTACGAATCGATTCTTGCCTCCGAGAAGAAGCTGCGCGGCGTCATCATTAAGGAGCTGGAAGAGGTCAAGAAACTATACGGCGACGCGCGGCGGACTGTGATCGAGGACGAAGCCGCGGAAATCATGCTGGAAGACCTGATCGCCGACGAGCAGGTCGCGGTCACGGTCAGTCATTCCGGCTACATGAAGCGCACTCCGATCTCGACCTACCGCATGCAGCGGCGCGGCGGCACCGGGCGCACCGGCATGAAGACGCGCGACGAGGATTTCGTCGAGCATCTGTTCATCGCCTCGACCCACGCCTACATCTTGATCTTCACCAACACCGGGCGCGTCTACTGGCTGAAGGTGTATGAGATTCCCGACATCGCCGCTGCCGGCAAGGGCAAGCACGTGGGCAACTTGGTGGGCCTGCAGCCGGGCGAAACCGTGCGCACCATGCTCGCCGTGCGCGACCTGGAAGAAGAAGGCAGATACGTTTTCTTTGTCACGCACAACGGCACAGTGAAGAAGACCGAGGTGAAAGACTTCTCGCACGTGATGTCGCGCGGTATTATCGCCATCAACATCGAAGAGGGCGACGAACTGGTCGCGGCGTCGCTGACCGACGGCAACCAGATCGTTTTCCTCGCCTCGCACGACGGCCAAGCGATTCGCTTCGACGAAAACGATGTGCGCTCCATGGGACGCAACGCTACCGGCGTGCGCGGCATGAACCTGGCCGAGAAAGATTACATCGTCGGCATGGCCACCACGATCAAACCGGAAGCGCAATTGGTGGTGAAAGAGGGAGATATCGCTCCCGAAATCGCGGACTTGATCCCGGAAAAAGGCTCGCTCATTCTCTCCGTCACCGAGAACGGCTACGGCAAACGCACTCCCGCCGATGAGTACCGCCTCACCAATCGCGGCGGCAAGGGCGTGATCAACGTCAAGACCACGGCGCGCAACGGCAAAGTCGTCGGCATCTCGCAAGTGAGTGAGAAATCAGAGGTTATGCTGATCAGCCAGTACGGCAAGATCATCCGCATCGAATCGAAGTTCATCCGCGAATCGGGGCGGTCGGCGCAGGGGGTGCGGTTGCTGAATGTCGAGCCGGGAGACCGGGTGGCGGCGGCGGTGGTGATTCCTCCGGAAGAGCCTAATGGGAATGGGACGCTGATTCAGTAAAGCTCCGGGCGCGACTCAGATGTATGTACAATGTTTCACGTGAAACATTTTGTGCAGGTAAAAATGTATGTACAAATGGCTGCTGGCTGCTGGATGCCGAGTAGATTTTTCTGGCCCCGCTGGGCGGGGTTGCAAGTCATTGATAATGTTCAGTGTCGTGTGTGGTTATTCAGACACAACAGAGTAATGTTTACACTGTAATTGTTACGCAGGCCGTTATTTGGTGGGCTGCCACCACGTTGGGCGCTCGCCGTTAGTCGCTTTGCAATCCAAACAATAGGTGCACGATCACCGCCATGATGCCGGACAAAGCCTGGGAGACGCTGGAAACTTCGCGATGAGAAAACTGATCATGTGGAACCTGGTTAGCCTCGACGGCTTCTTCGAAGGTGCAGAGAGTTGGACGTTAGACTGGCTCCACGAGATTTGGGGCGATGAACAGCAGCGTTTTTCGCTGGAGCAGTTACGTTCTGCCGACACGCTTTTGTTTGGGCGGGTGACGTATGAGGGTATGGCTGCGTACTGGCAATCGGCACAGGGTGAGGTCGCCGACTTCATGAACAGCCTGCCGAAAATCGTCTTCTCGCGAACCCTTGATCGGGCGGAATGGAAGAATACGAAACTTGTCAAAGGCGACGCGGCGTCCGAAGTACGAGAGTTAAAGCGCCAAGGGGAAAGAAACATGTTCGTGTTTGGCAGTGCCAACCTCTCCACCAATCTGATGGAGCAGGGACTGTTCGACGAGTATCGCCTGGGCATTGTCCCGATTGTGCTGGGGAGCGGCAAGCCGTTGTTCGGACGCAACCTCAGCCGGCTGAGGATGAAGCTTCTGGAAGCGCGCCCCTTGGGATCGGGATGCGTCGTTCTTCGTTATGAGCCACGCCCGAGTCAGTGAGCATCCTTCTTCCTTCAAGGCGCTGAATCCACGTTGCGACAGGGGACGACCACCAAGTCCAACCCGCATTACCGCAGTCACTTCTAAATAACCCTGCTTTCGATTACTGTTAATCTTAGTGGTACTGTCCCTCCCCGTGTGTGCCCGCGCGGTTGCAGACTGTTTGTGAGCGTGCGTTTGTGCATGACATCGTAAACGCGAAACCAGAACCCGCGTACCAGGAACTTCTGAGCCGGCCGATTCGCGAGCTGGGGCTTACGCTTGCCGGATCGCCGGTGGAGCGCTTTGTTGAACAGCTCTATCGCGAGCTGGATGCCAAGGGGCTTTCTAAATTTCGTCCGGCTTGT
>JBEKWX010000399.1:0-3685 GCA_049512675.1 Terriglobales bacterium
TCAACGGCATTTCGCTCATCAACCTCGACGGCTTCGCCCCAGCCAGCCAGTGGGAAGAACTGTCTTCGGTTACGGTATCGAGTGCTTCTCGCTCCAACACCGCGGAGGCATCCCGATGACCTCCTACACCCAGATCAGCCAATACCTTAGCTGCCCGCGCCGTTACCGGCACCGCTACCTCGACGGTTGGCAAGAGAAAGACACTCGCGCCGCGATGCTCTTCGGCCGAGCCTTCGAACAGGCCGTCGCCGCCCTTTTTCGCCGTGAAGACCCGGCGGCTGTGTTGTTCGAGCAGTGGGGTGCGTGCAAGGACATGGGCCTGACCTACTCCGGCAACGACACCTGGGACCGCATGCTGCAACAAGGCATCCAGTTGCTCGAGCGCTTCGCTCAGGACGGCCGCGTTCGCATTCGGCAGCCTCGTTCAACGCAGCAGGTTCAGTTCAATCGGACCTTGGCTTCCGGCAACAGTTTTGTCGCTTACGTCGACGCCATTGGTGAACTGGACGGCACACCCTGCGTTCTGGAATGGAAAACGACTTCTGCCCGATATCCGGAAGAGCCGGCCGGCATTTCCGCACTGGATCCGCAGCTCGTCTGCTATTCGTGGATGACGGGGATCGACGAAGTCGCCCAGGTTGTTTTCGTCCGCAAGCGACTGGTCGAGGTTCAGTACCTCCGGGCCACCATTTCTGACGAGCAGCGGCAGGAGTTCGCAACCCTGGTCGATGACACCGTGCGACGGATCGAGTCCGGGCTGTTCCTGCCCCATAGCGGCATCCGCTTTCCACAAAATCCTTGCACAACTTGCCCATTCGTTGGGCTTTGCCTCGACAGGCGCGACATGGTCGAGGCCGCGCTTGTGCGCAAGCCAGGAGTCGATCTTGGTCTGTTTGACGAACTTGTTTACTAGGTATCCGCCGATGCCGCCCAAGCTCAATCGCAAGCGCGCACTGTTTGTCCTCACCAAGATCGACGAGATTCTGGCGTGGGAAAAGCAGAAAGAGGCAGAGCGCGACACCCGCTTCGTCGAGCTGGGCAGGTATCTGTGCGAGGTGCGGGCAGGACAGTACTGGCGGTTCGAGAACCTGAAGTCGTTTGACGAGTTCCTGGCGAGGCGGTTTCCGGAATCGAGAAGGAAAGCGTACTACCTGATGTCGATCCACGAGCACCTGCCGCCGCAGGCGAGACGTGAACTGAAAGAGGTGGGATGGACGAAGGGGCTGGAGTTGGCGAAGCTGGCCCGCCGGGACGGTCAGCACTTCGATTGTGCAACCTGGTTGCACAAAGCTCATACTCTCCCGAAGGAGGATTTCCGGCGGGAGGTGGAGAAGGAACTGACAGGAAAGGAAGAGGAGCCGTCGGAGCTGATCTATTTCAAGGTCTACAAGAGCCAAATTCCGGTAATCGAGCAGGCGATCGAGACGGCGGCTCTGATGCTGGGCACGGACAAATCGCGCGGTTACTGCCTGGAGATGATCTGCGCCGACTTCCTGGCTGGTGCGCACCTGGACAATGGCGACCCGGAGATCCTGCTCCACTCGATCTCACGCTACTACCGGTTCTTGCCCGGCGAACAAAAGCAAAGATTTCTGGCGCACGCGAGCCAGAAGGCCTCATGAACCCAATGCAGTCAAAACGTCTCGTTGTGCGGCTCGACCCAGATTCGTACTCCCAGGTTTGTCTAGAAGTCTTGTGTCGGGATCGATGGCAGTGCCAGTACTGCGGGAGTCTTGAAAACCTCCAAATTCATCACAAACAGTTTCGCAGCCGATCCGGCACCGACTCCGAAGACAACCTGATCACATTGTGTGCCAAGTGTCACCGCTCACTGCATCAAGGTTAGGATCATGTTGACCAAGGCTTTGAGCATACTCAGGCGACGATCAATTCCGAGACCGAACGGCAGGCTTGCAACTGGAAGCGACTCTCTTAGGCCTTACAATTGATACGTAGCCACCAAGCGAAGGGGAACAAATCATCATGGCAATAGCGAGTATCAACCCGGCAACCGGCGAAGTCGTGAAGAGTTTCGAGCCTCTCACCGCGGCGCAAATTGAGCAGAAGTTGCAACTGGCGACCTCCGCGTTCCGAAAACATCGGCGAACTTCATTCGCGGAACGTGCGAGCAAGATGATGCGCGTCGCCGAGATTCTGGAAAAGGAAAAAGACGATTGCGCCCGTTTGATGACGCTCGAAATGGGCAAAACTCTGAACGCCGCAGTGGGCGAGGCGCGGAAGTGCGCCACCGGATGCCGCTATTACGCGGAAAACGCCGAGAAATTCCTGGCCGACGAAATTGTGGAGACGGGAGCGAAGCGCAGTTTCATCCGCTATCTGCCGATCGGTCCCATCCTGGCCATCATGCCGTGGAATTTTCCCTTCTGGCAGGTGTTTCGTTTTGCCGCGCCGGCGCTGATGGCGGGCAATGTCGGACTGCTGAAGCATGCTTCGAACGTTCCGCAGTGCGCGTTGAAGATCGAGGACATTATTCGCCGCGCCGGTTTTGCCGAAGGCGACTTCCAGACGCTGCTGATCGGCTCGGGACCGGTCGATGGCATCCTGAACGACCCCCGCGTCGTCGCCGCGACTTTAACGGGCAGTGAGCAGGCGGGGATTCAAGTCGGAGTTTCCGCCGCCAGGTGCATCAAGAAAGTAGTTCTCGAACTGGGCGGCAGCGATCCTTTCATCGTGATGCCGAGCGCCGATCTGGATGCGGCGGTCGCCACGGCAGTCGAGGCGCGCATTCAAAACAACGGTCAGTCGTGCATCGCGGCCAAGCGCTTTATCGTGGCGGAAAAAATTGCCGACGAGTTCGAGCGCAAGTTCGTCAAACGCATGCAGGACTTGCGCGTGGGCGATCCGTTCGAGGAGAGCACGCAACTCGGTCCGCTGTCCACCGCGGACGCTGTTACTACGCTCGATGCCGATGTGAAAAAAAGTGTGGCCGCGGGTGCGCGTGTGCTGACCGGTGGCCATCCCCTGGATCGTCCCGGCAACTTCTACGCGCCGACGGTGCTGACCGACATTCCGAAAGATTCGCCGGCCTACAAGGAAGAATTCTTTGGCCCGGTGGCGTCAATTTTTCGCGTAGAGGATGCGGATCAAGCCATCCAGATCGCCAACGACAGCCGCTTCGGGCTGGGTGCCAGCGCATGGACGAACGACCCGGCGGAAACCGAGAGGTTCATCAACGAACTCGATGCCGGCATGGTTTTCCTGAACAAGATGGTCTCCTCTGATCCGCGTCTGCCTTTCGGTGGCGTGAAGTATTCAGGCCACGGGCGTGAACTGGCCGTGCAAGGGATCCGCGAGTTTGTGAACATCAAAACGATTTGGATCCAGTAGTCGGAAAGAGCGTACGTGTGGGGACGGGCGTCTCGCCCGTCCAGGCCGAGCGCGGCTCGGCCCCACTTCAGAGGTTTCCGTCCCGCATTTCCCCTGTGTTTCCCTGTGTTCCCCTGTGCCCTGCGTGGTTAAAGATTTTCTCGACCACAGCCGCCAATTCATCTGGCATCTGCCCGCGCTCTTGAGTATTCTCGTGGAGATGGCCACCGTTTCACTGAGCGAACTGTTGGGCTCGACCGTCTATGACGCCTCCGGCGTCGCCAGCGGCCGGGTGCGCGAGGTGGCCCTCGCCCCGCAGGAAGACCGCTCCCGCGTAGCCCTGCTCATCGTCAAAACG
>JBEKWX010000400.1:0-3684 GCA_049512675.1 Terriglobales bacterium
TTTTCGCTAGAATTCAAGCTGCAGGCTTTCAGGGATTAAACCACGATGAGATTCTTGCGTACTCTTTTCTTCGCAATTCTTCTAGCGTCCGCCTTCTTCTACTTCACCACCTACCGCAACGGACATCTCCATCCCGCCAACTGGATAAGCCGTCCGCAGCACGTCGAAATCACCGAAGCCGCCAGCAGCGAAGCGCTAGACGCCGAAGAGCAGAACAACATCAGCGTTTACCGCAAGAACATCGCATCGGTGGTCAACATCACCTCGCGCGTCATGACCTTCGACTTCTTCTACGGCCTGGTGCCGCAGGAAGGCCAGGGCTCCGGTTTCGTCATCGACAAAGAAGGACACATCCTCACCAACTATCACGTCATCGCCGAAGCGCGCCAGGTCGAGGTCACGCTCCACAACCGCAAGAAATATAAGGCCACCATCGTAGGCACCGACAAGTCTCACGACCTGGCCATTGTCCAGATCAAAGCTCCCGACCTGCAGCCTATGACCCTCGGCGACTCCTCCAATCTGCAAGTCGGACAGAGGGTCTATGCCATCGGCAATCCCTTCGGCCTCGCCGGAACCCTCACGCTCGGAATCGTCAGTTCCATCCGCCAGGTGCAGGAACCCGACGGCCTGGTCATCGACGAAGCCATTCAGACCGACGCCGCCATCAACCCCGGCAACTCCGGTGGCCCGCTGCTCAACTGGCACGGCCAGGTCATCGGCATCAACACCATGATCGCCTCCAGCGTTGGACAAAGCGCAGGCATCGGCTTCGCCATCCCCATCAACACCGCCAAAGCCGTGGTCAACGACCTGGTCACGCTCGGACGAGTGCGCCGTCCCGCGCTCGGCGTTCGCACCATCCCCATCGATCCGGAAATTGCAGAAGAGCTTGGCCTCGCCGCCAACTACGGACTCCTCATCGTGCAAGCCGTTCCCGGAGGCTCCGCCGACCGCGCCGGATTGCGCGGAGGCTCCGAGCGAGCCTACCTCGGCAACATTCCCATCATGATCGGTGGAGACTTGATGGTCGCCATAGACGGAGAAAAAATCGAAAGCCAGCAGAAACTCGCCCAGATCATGAACAAACACCGCGCCGGCGACACCGTCAAGGTAACCATCTTCCGGGGCAAGAAACAGGTGGAAGTAACGGTGGTCCTAGGCGAAGCCAGAGACCAGGTGTAGGTAGCGCCGGCGTCTCGCCGGCAACAAGGCACGTGTGCACGCGGGCGCCCCCGCCCGCGTGCACTTGCTTGTTTTCGATGGGAGCTTCCCCCGCGCTATCATCTCCCCATGCCCGACGTCGAATGGATCCGCAAACTCTGCCTCTCCCTCCCCGACGCGACCGAAAACATCCAGTGGGCCGAAGACCTCTGCTTCAAGGTGCGCGGCAAACTCTTCACCATCGTCGACCTCTCTCAAGGCAACCGCGCGCCCGTTTGCCTTAAATGCACCCCGGAAAAATTCGGCGAACTCCTCGAAGTCGAAGGCATCTCCCAAGCCCCCTATGTCGGCCGCTACAAATGGATACTTCTCGGGAACTCAAACATCCTGCCCGCTACGGAACTCGAAACCCTCATTCGTCAGTCCTACGACCTGGTAGTAGCGAAAGCGCCAAAGAAGAAAGCCGCGCGCAAGAAGGCGCCAGGCAAACGCGGCAAGAAGTAAGCGGCTTCCTCCGTGCCCCTCTGTGTTCCCCTGTGGTAGAGATTTTCTCGGCGTCCTCCGCGTCTCGGCGGTGAACTCGGTTTGACTCCCCGCAACCCCCTAAGCTAGCCTCGTACGTTCGCCCAATCCATGCGCATTCAACGTAGTTGCTTGATCCTCTGTACTCTGTGCGCTCTACTAGCCTCGATCGCAGCCGCCGCGCCCATGCGCCCCACGCACGCTCCGCACGCCATCGTCACCAGCATCCACGAGTTGGCGTCTCGCGCCGGCGTAGAAATACTTCGCGCCGGCGGCAACGCTATCGATGCCGCCGTCGCCACCGGCTTCGCGCTCGCCGTCGTCCATCCCCAAGCCGGAAATCTCGGCGGAGGCGGATTCCTTCTTCTTCGCAACGCCACCGGGGAAACTCACTTCATCGACTTCCGAGAAAAAGCGCCCGCCGCTGCCACCGCAAACATGTATCTCGACGCCCAGGGCAACGTCATCCCCGAGTCCAGCGAAGACTCCAGCATCGTCGGATACAGATCCATCGGCGTCCCCGGCACCGTGGCCGGCCTCGTCTACGCGGAAAGACAATACGGCAAGCTATCGCTAGAAAAAGTAATGGCTCCCGCCATCAAGTTCGCCCGCGATGGCTTCCCCCTCGCCTACGAAGACGCGCAAGATCTGAAAGACGATGACTACCTCGCCCAATTTCCCGAATCCAAACGCATTTTTCTGCGCGATGGAAACTACTACCAGCCCGGCGAACTATTCAAGCAGCCCGAACTCGCCCGCACCCTGGAACGCCTCGCCAAGGATCCCGACGAGTTCTATCGCGGCGCCATGGCCCGCGAAATCGCCGCGGCCATCCACAAAGGCGGAGGCCTGGTCACCGCCGAAGACCTCGCCGCCTACGAAGTCAAAGAACGCGAGCCCATTCGCGGCTCCTATCGCGGCTACGACATCATCAGCGCTCCGCCGCCATCTTCCGGCGGAGTAGCACTCGTCGAAATCCTCAATATTCTTGAAGGCTACGACCTCGCGAAATCCGGCAACCGTTCCGCCGACGCCATCCACCTCGAGGCCGAAGCATTCCGTCGCGCCTTCTATGATCGCGCCGATTTCATGGGCGATCCCGACTTCACCAAAGTCCCCGTCGCGCAGCTCATCGACAAAAAGTACGCCGCCGCATGGCGCGACTCCATCGACCCCAACCGCGCCAGCGCGAGCACAGACCTGAAACGCCCGTCGTTCAGTGAACTGGAGCGCGTAGCCCAATCGCGCTCCCGAGCCCTAGCCATTCGCGAACCGGAAAACACCACTCACTATTCCGTAGTCGATGCCGAAGGCAACGCCGTTGCCGTAACCACCACGCTCAATGACGCCTTCGGTTCCCGCGTCACCGTCGAAGGTCTGGGCTTCCTGCTCAACGACGAAATGGACGACTTCACCGCCAAACAAGGCGTCCCCAACATCTACGGACTCATCCAGGGCCCCGCCAACGCCATCGGCCCGGGCAAGCGCCCGCTCTCCGCCATGTCCCCGACTATTGTCCTGAGAAAGGATGCGCTCAAAGACGGCAAGCTCTTTCTCGTTCTCGGCTCGCCCGGCGGCCCCACCATCATCACCACCGTCGCCAACATCATCATCGGCGTCGTGGATTTCTCCCTCGATATCGAGGAAGCCGTCGACGCGCCCAGGTTTCATCATCAGTGGCTCCCCGATCAGATTCTCGTCGAAGACCGCCTTTCTCCCGATACAATGAATATTCTACGTTCCAAAGGACACAGGCTGAACGTCGAGCATTTTTGGGGAGATGGCGAGTGCATAATGATTGACCCCAAAACTGGCGAGCGCCTCGGCGCGAGCGACGGACGCAACAATGGGAAGGCGGTAGGTTACTGATGCAGAGGGCGGTATCGACGTACGTCTATGTGAAGGAACGGCTCCATCCGGGCTTGCTCGACGAACTGGTCAAGGCGGGAGCCCAGTCGATCGAAATCTTCGCCGCCCGCCAGCACTTCGATTACGCCA
>JBEKWX010000401.1:0-3631 GCA_049512675.1 Terriglobales bacterium
CCCCTCCTCAACTTCTATCTGCGCGTTATTGATGGTGAGCGTCGGCATGTTTTCTTCTCACGCTTACTGGTTCTGAACTCCCGATCTCTTCTCTTCGGCTCGGCGCGCCTTCCACTCCTTGACTGGCACCGGAGCGGACAGCGACTGCAAGTAGAGGGCTTCTTTCCCGGAGAGTTTGACGATCGCCCCAACTTTGGGCGGGCAGACCTCGAGGCACTCGCCGCACTTGGTGCAGACGTCTTGATCGATGACATGGACGTGCTTATTCGATCCCTTGACCGCTCCGCCTGGACAAGCCTTGAGACACAACGTGCAACCCGGGCACTTGTCGGGGTCGATGTAGTACTTGATGAGTGGCTTGCAAACTTTTGCCGGACAGTTCTTGTCGGCGATATGCGCAACGTACTCGTCCTTGAAGTACTTAATGGTGGAGAGCACCGGGTTGGGCAGAGTCTGGCCGAGCCCGCACATCGAGGCGTCCTTGATTGCCTCCCCGAGTTCTTCGAGGAACTCCACATCACCCTCGCGCCCGTTCCCCTCCGAGATTCTGGTCAGGACCTCGAGCAGGGCCTCGCTGCCCTCACGGCACGCGCTGCATTTGCCGCAGGACTCGTCGTTGGTGAACTGGATGAAGAACTTGGAGACATCGACCATGCAGGTGTCTTCATCCATGACAATCATTCCGCCCGATCCCATCATCGAGCCCACTTCTTTCAGGCTCTCGTAATCAATGGGCAGATCGATGAACTTGCTGGGGATGCAGCCGCCCGAGGGGCCGCCGGTCTGCACTGCCTTGAATTGCTTGTTATCGGGAATGCCCCCGCCGATCTTGTAGATGACGTCGCGCAGGGTGATGCCCATCGGGATCTCGATGAGCCCGGTGTTGTTGATCTTTCCGACGAGGGAGAAAATCTTGGTGCCCTTGCTGGTGGCGGTTCCGATGCTGGCAAACCACTCCGCACCCCGGGTGATGATCTGAGGCACGTTGGCCAGAGTTTCGACGTTGTTGATGATGGTGGGGCAACCCCACAGGCCGGACTGCGCCGGGAAGGGCGGCCGCTGCGTGGGTTCGGGGCTCGCGCCCTCGATGGAATGGATCAGCGATGTCTCTTCCCCGCACACGAAAGCGCCCGATCCTTCGCGAATTTCCAGGTCGAAAGCAAACTTGGTAGAGAGGATGTTCTGCCCCAGCAGGCCACAGGCGCGTGCGTCGTCTATCGCCTTCTGCAGGCGCTGACGGGCCAGAGGATACTCCGTGCGAACATAGACATAGCCTTGCGATGCACCGATGGCATAGGCGGCGATGGTCATCCCCTCGACTAGCGAATGAGGATCGGATTCGAGCAAGCTGCGGTCCATGTAGGCGCCGGGGTCGCCTTCGTCGCAATTGCCAATGAGATACTTCGGCGTCTTTTTCTCACCCCGGCACACTTTCCACTTGACGCCGGTTGGGAATCCGGCACCGCCGCGGCCGCGAAGCCCGGAGCGCGTGATGCTATCGATCACCTGCTCGGGGGTCATCGACGTGAGCGCCAGCCCCATACCCTGATAGCCGTCGCGGGCAAAATAATCGTCGATCTTCTCCGGGTCGATGAGCCCTTTGTTGCGCAAAACCACGGGCATCTGTTTATGGAAAAACGGAATGTCCTGCAACGACGGAATCGGCTGTCTCGTTTCGGGCGAGACAAACATGTACTTCTTGACGGGTGTGCCCTTGACGATGTGCTCTTCGATCAGAGTGGAGGCATCTCCGGGCTTGAGCCATCCATAAAAGGTCTCGTCTGGCATGACGACGGCTAGAGGACCCTGGCCGCAGAAGCCATTACACCCGGTCGCGACCACGCGCACTTGATCCCCGAGGCCTTTATCGGCAACTTCTTTGTCGAGGGCATCCTTGAGTTTGAAGGCGCCGCCGGCGACACAGCCGGTGCCGCAGCACACCATGAGATCTTTTGTCTTGCCGCGGAGCTGAACCTGCTTGATCGCGTCATCCTTTTTCTGGTGCAGCTCCTGGAGTGTGAGTGACATGGCTAGGCCACCTCCTGGCACTTGTGCACGATGTCGGGTATGTCTTGGCGAGTCAGCTTGCCGTAAGTCTCGGTGCCGATGGTGAGGGCGGGGGCAAGGCCGCAGCATCCAATGCAACGGACGCTCTTCAGCGTGAACTTCATGTCGGGCGTGGTTTCGTCTTCCTTGATGGCGAGCAACTCGCTGACCTTGTCCATCAGCCGTTGGCTTCCGCGCACATAGCAGGTCGTGCCCATGCAGACGTTGATCACGTACTTGCCGCGCGGCACCACGCTGAAGGAGCTGTAAAAAGTCGCAATGCGATAAACGTCAGCGACCGAGTAGCCGGTCTCATGCGCGACGTAGCGCAGAGCGCCCTCGGGAAAATAGTTGAGGGCGGTGTTGACCTCTTGCAGAATGGGCATCAGCGGCCCCGGCCGGTTCTTTTGGCGGGCGACGATCCCGGCCAAGGTATTGCGCATAGCCGGCTCCAGTTCGACTGGCGGAGTGGGCATGGGCTGTACATGGTTGTGGGTGGGACAATTCGAGACGCACGTTCCGCAGCCAGTGCACTTCTTCTCATCCACGTAGCGCGGTTGCCGGTTCAGAGTCACGGTGAAGTTCCCGGGCTTTCCCCGGACGCTTTGCACCTCGCTCAGAGTGAGAACCTCAATGTCGCGATGGCGGCCGACCTCGACCAACCGCGGAGCCATGGTGCACATGGCGCAGTCGTTGGTGGGAAAGGTCTTGTCCAGTTGAGACATGACCCCACCGATCGCCGGTCCGTTGTCGGTCAGGTAAACCTTAATGCCCGCACCAGTGAGATCCAGCGCGGCCTGCATGCCGCCGATGCCGCCGCCAACCACCAGTGCGGCACCGACCGGATGGGGCTGGATCAGGTTAGACGACATGGCCGATAGCCTCCCCAGCGGGCGCTAGCTGCGCGGCCCGCTCTTTGACCGCCTCAAAATACAGCGCCAGCGGTCGATAGATCATGTGTGCCCAGCTGCCGAACGGCATTTCTACCACCAGCATCGGGGTGGCGATAATAACGTGCACGGCGTACGCGATAAGAGCGGCGTACGCCAAGCCTGAATACCGCAAGATGTGTGCGCCCATTCCGCTGAGCGCCGTCAGCAGGAGCAGGACGGGGAAGATCACGTCCTCGAGCCGCGTTTCCTTATAGATTTCTTTGTTCGCCTTCACCCGTTTAACGAGGATGTCGCCGACGCCGTAGAAGATGAAGCCGGCGGCGAGGTATCCCAGCCAGCGCTGCGGGTTATAAAAGGCATAAATATTATCGGTTTGAAACCAGCGCAGAGCGAAGACCTTGATGGTCAGCATCATGACCACGCCCAGGGCCATCAGCCAATGCCCCAGCCAGCGGCCTTTGTCCGGACACTTCTTCATCATCGAGTGGGTCACCGACTGGTACACGTACGTCCACGCCTCTTCGACATAGACAGAGAACGGGATGGATGGCCGGTCCTCGCCGCCCATGGTGAACCGCCAGACGCGGAAGACGCGGGTCAGCAGGAGAAGGAAGGGAAAGAGCATCACGGTGAGCGTGAAATACGTCATGATGGGGAACATGTGCTCCAGGCCCATCGCAGTGGTCAGGCCG
>JBEKWX010000402.1:0-3620 GCA_049512675.1 Terriglobales bacterium
CAGTGGGCTTCGGCTTTGACCTCGGGGCGCGCGTTCTTCACCGCGATCGCCAGACCGCACTTGCGCATCGCCGGCAGATCGATCACGTCATCGCCCACGAAAGCGGCCTCGGCGGCCGTGATTCCGTCCCTTTCCAGGATTTGCGCAAACACCAACGCCTTGTCCTGAATGCCTTGGTACACGTGATCGATCTTCAGATCACGCGCCCGCAGGGCAACGGTTTCGGAGATGCGCTTGGTGATAATGCCGGTCTTGATGCCCGCCAGGCGCGCCAGCATAATACCCGTGCCGTCGTGAGCGTGAAAGCCCTTGGCCTCAATCAGGCTCGTGCTCTGGAGCCCGGAGCCGCCCGGTCCGCCATGCTGAGCTCCAGATTGCTGGCCTCCAGAAGGTGCGGGGAAGATCCAGATCTTTCCGTCGGTAAGAACGCCGTCGACATCGAAAAGAATAAGTTTAATTTTGCGGGCGCGAGCGCTAGCAGATGATTTAGGCATCGCCGAAATTCTAGCAGGCCAGAAAAGAACTCGGGCTTTGCATCAAAGCATCACCTCAGCGAGCGATCCCAGAATCCAGTCCCGAAGCGGCGGACCAGCTTAGCCCAGCACTTCAGCGCTGGGAAAGGCCCGCCCACGTTCTTCAGTGCTTTGTGTAAGCGGACGCGCGATGCTAGTGTCAATACTCATAGGACAGGCAATAGGGACAGGCAAGAGATGGACGCAATTGATGAATTAGTGGCGCGCTCCCGGGATTGCAAAGAGCTGCGGAGGTTTCATGAGTTCCATCGCAACCATCCAGAAGTGCTGGATTTTCTCGTAGAGGAAATCAGGCGACGCCTCAACCAGGGCTTCACCGCATTTTCATATAGCAGGCTATGGGCGTATGCCGGTTGGAAACTCGAAATGGAAAAAGGGCCAAGCGATACCTTTCTTATAAACGATCAATGCGCACCCTTCTACGCGCGCGCCATCGCTATTCTGCATCCCGAGTTCGAAGGACTCGCGGAATTTGGCAAGAGTAAAGCTGACGCGGTTCTAGGGACTCAAAACGGAGCCCCGACCCTGGAAACATCCGAAGGACCATGCGTGCCGGGCCAATGGTACGTCCTTGCCGACTGGTTGGCGGCCCACGAAGCTACCCACTTTGTCCCAAGTCCCTGTAACCCGACTGTCGAGCCGAACTTGTCCCTTAGCCCACTTCCCGTGTGAGCGCTCACTGGTCTTGATGGATAACTGTCTAACCAGGCCTTGGCGCCGACTGAGAATTGTTTGCAAAGTGGCGCTGGCTCCCAGGGCCTATCACTTTCCCGCTATGTGTAGCCCGGGTTCGGTTGACCCGCTACCAGGGCAAGGACTAGACTCCTTGCCCGGAGGTGTTCCATGCGCTGTTTACTCAAGGTTGCAATCCCCGTGGAAACGGGCAATGCCGCGATCAGCGATGGCAGTTTGCCCAAGACCATCGAATCCATTCTCGCCGATTTGAAGCCCGAGGCGGCCTATTTTGCCGGAGACAATGGCAAAAGAACCGGGTTCATCTTCTTTGACCTGAAGGATGCGTCTCAAATCCCCGCCGTGGCGGAACCGTGGTTTCTGGCCTTCGACGCCCATGTCGAACTCCATCCGGCCATGAACCTCGACGACCTGAAGAAAGCCACCCCGGGCATCGAAAAGGCGGTCAAGAATTATCGCCGCGGAATGCAGAAAAAAGCGGCCTGACCTGGTTTCATCGCAAGCAAGCTTAACATCGCCCTCGAAAGAGGGCTTTCTTATGGGTTGAAGCCCTCAAATTCGCCCAAAAGGTAGCGATTCTCAACTGTTGAAAACCGCTTGCACCAACCGCTCCGAACGGCCTGAGGGAAACGGTACTTTCCGGCCCTATTAGGCGAACGTTTTACGAAACCGCCAATTCTCGCTACAATCACTCCCATGCCGTCCGCAGTCTCTCCTTCCCTCGCCTGGGCTCATCCGCTGGTTCAGGAGTGGTTCACCGCCCACTTCTCCACGCCGACCGAGCCGCAGGAGCAAGGCTGGCCTCACATCCTCGCCGGACACACCACGCTGATCTCCGCTCCGACTGGGTCGGGCAAAACGCTGGCCGCTTTCCTGGCCTGCATTAACCGACTGGTGTGCAAGGCGCTTGCTGGCGAACTGCGCGACCGCACCGAAGTTCTCTATGTGTCCCCGCTCAAGGCGCTCGGCAACGACATCCAGAAAAATCTCGAAGTCCCGCTTGGAGAAATTCTGCAGATGGCTGGCGACCGCGGGCTGCTGATGCCGGAGATCCGGACGGCCGTGCGCACGGGCGACACCTTGATGAAAGACCGGCGCGCCATGTTGAAGCGTCCGCCGCACATTCTGGTGACTACGCCCGAGTCGTTTTACATCCTGTTGACGGCGGAAAAGAGCCGCGCCATCCTGCGCGACGTCGAAACCGTGATCGTGGATGAGATTCACGCCGTAGCCGATGACAAGCGCGGCGTGCATCTCGCGCTGTCGCTGGAGCGCCTGGAAGCGCTGACCGAGCATCCGCCAGTGCGCATCGGGTTGTCTGCGACGCAGAAGCCGATCGAAGAGGTCGCGCGTTTTCTCGCCGGCAACTCCGATCCTCGCAGCTCTGATGACACCTCTGATGAACGAGCGCGGGCGACTCCCGTAATCGTCAACGTTGGTCACAAGCGCACGCTCGATCTTGCGGTCGAGGTTCCGTCTTCCGAGCTTGGCCCGGTCGCGTCCAACGAGATGTGGGACGAAATTTACGAGCGCATCGTGCAACTCGTAAACACGCACCGCTCG
This sequence comes from Terriglobales bacterium, assembly GCA_049512675.1. Taxonomy (GTDB): domain Bacteria; phylum Acidobacteriota; class Terriglobia; order Terriglobales; family Acidobacteriaceae; genus Acidiflorens. The sequence goes on from JBEKWX010000402.1 coordinate 2,790, forward strand.
ACGCTGGTGTTCGTAAACACGCGGCGCTTGGCCGAACGGATTGCCCATCACCTGGGTGAGCGTCTCGGTGAGGAAAATGTGGCGGCGCATCACGGCAGTTTGTCGCGCAAGCTGCGTCTGGAGGCCGAGCGCAAGCTGAAAGAAGGCCAGGTCAAGGTGCTGGTCGCGACCGCTTCGCTCGAACTTGGCATCGACATCGGAACAGTCGACCTGGTGTGTCACATCAGTTCGCCGCGTTCGATTGCGGTCGCTTTGCAGCGCGTGGGACGGTCGGGCCACTGGCGAGGCGCGGTTCCCAAAGGACGATTTTTTGTCACCACGCGCGACGATCTCGCGGAATGCGCTGTGCTGGTGCGGGCGATTCGTTTGGGCGAACTCGACCGCCTGATTTTTCCCGAAGCGTCGCTCGATGTGCTAGCGCAACAAATCGTAGCTTGCTGTGCGGCATCTCGTAGCGCCGCCGTCCCGGCGGCTGTCGTGGGGGCGTCACGCCCCCACCAGTCAGGCCAAAATGAACCTGGCGCCACAGCCGGCGAGGACGCCGGCGCTACCAGCGACGGATGGGACGAAGACGAATTATTCGCGCTGGTAAAGCGCGCCTATCCCTATCGCAATCTCACGCGCGAAACCTTCGATGCCGTCCTCACGATGCTTTCCGAAGGAATCGCTTCGCAAAGAGGCCGCTATGGGGCGTACCTGCATCACGACCGCATAAACCACAAGCTGCGAGCCCGGCGCGGCGCACGCCTGGCGGCGATCACCAGCGGCGGCACGATTCCTGACAACGCCCTGTACAGCGTGGTGGCGGAGCCCGAAGGCGTGGTGGTGGGC
>JBEKWX010000403.1:0-3596 GCA_049512675.1 Terriglobales bacterium
ACTTCAAGCAACTCTTCGCACAGGTCACCAATCCTCCCATCGACCCGATTCGCGAAGAGATCGTGATGTCGCTCATCAGCTACATCGGAGCCGAGCGCAACATTCTTTCGGAAGAGCCCGAGAACTGTCACATGCTGAAGCTGGCCCATCCCCTTCTGACCAACCTCGAACTGGAGAAACTGCGCCGGGTGTCAACCGGGGATCTGCTGGCGATCACGCTGCCCGCGCTGTTCCGCGCCAGTGAAGGAGAAGCGGGACTGAAGCGGGCGCTCGACGAGTTATGCCAGCGAGCGTCGCTCGCGGGCAAAGCCGGGTACACGCTGCTGATTCTTTCCGATCGTGGCGTGAACAAGGATTACGCTCCCATCCCCAGCCTGCTGGCGCTGGCCGCCGTGCATAACCTACTGGTCCAGGAGGAGACGCGAACCCAGGTCGCGCTGATTACGGAATCGGGCGAACCTCGCGAGGTGATGCACTTTGCGCTGCTCAGTGGCTATGGGGCGAGCGCCATCAATCCTTATCTGGCGTTGGAGAGCGTTGAAAGTCTGGCGCGGCGGGGAGAATTGCCGGACGGTGTGACTCCCGAACTTGCGATGAAGCACTTCATCAAATCGGTGAATAAGGGTTTGCTGAAGACCTTTGCCAAGATGGGTATCTCGACCTTACAGAGCTACCAGGGAGCGCAGGTTTTCGAAGCTATCGGACTGAATAAGGAGCTGATCGACTCCTATTTCGCAGGCACCGCGTCGCGTCTAGAAGGCATCGGCCTCGAAGTGCTTGCCCGCGAAGCGCAATTGAAGCACGAGCACGCATTCCGCCCCCTGACTGGGTCCGAGACGGAACTTGCGGTCGGAGGAACTTACCACCAGCGAGTCAACGGCGAGTATCACCTGCTGAACCCGCTGACCATCAGCAAACTGCAGCAGGCGGTGCGGCAGGATAGCTTCGAGACTTTTCAGGAATACACGGACCTCATCGACAACCAGAGCAGCAACCTGGCTACGCTGCGCAGTTTAATGAAGTTGAAGAAAAGCGCGAAGCCAGTTCCGATCGCAGAAGTCGAGTCCGCCAAGGAGATCGTGAAACGCTTCACAACGGGAGCCATGTCATTTGGCTCGATCAGCAAAGAAGCGCACGAGACTCTGGCCATCGCCATGAACCGCATCGGGGGGAAGTCCAATACCGGCGAAGGCGGCGAAGACGAAGAACGCTTCAAACCGGATGCGAACGGAGACCTGCGGCGCAGTGCCGTGAAGCAAGTCGCGTCGGCGCGCTTTGGAGTCACTGCGAACTACCTCGTCAACGCGGACGAGTTACAGATCAAGATGGCGCAGGGCGCGAAACCCGGTGAAGGCGGGCAACTCCCGGGGCACAAAGTTGATGAGGTCATTGCGCGCCTGCGACATTCCATCCCCGGCGTGGGTTTAATTTCGCCACCGCCCCACCACGATATCTATTCGATCGAAGATCTTGCACAGCTGATCTACGACCTGAAAAATGTGAATCCGCAAGCCCGCATCGCGGTGAAGCTGGTGGCGGAAGTCGGAGTGGGCACGGTGGCGGCGGGCGTGGCCAAGGCACACGCGGATGTTGTCCTGATCAGCGGAGACAGCGGAGGTACGGGAGCGTCACCGCTGAGTTCCATCAAGCACGCCGGTATTCCATGGGAACTCGGTTTAGCGGAGACACAGCAGGTGCTTTTGTTAAACGATCTGCGCAGTCGAATCCGCGTGCAGACTGATGGCAAGCTGCAGACCGGGCGCGATGTCGTGGTCGCCGCGTTGCTAGGCGCCGAAGAATTCGGTTTCGCCACTACGCCGCTGATTGCGATGGGCTGCGTCATGATGCGCAAGTGCCATCTCAACACTTGCTCAGTGGGCATCGCCACGCAGGATCCCGTGCTGCGCAAGCGGTTTCAAGGGCAGCCCGAGCACGTCATCAACTTCTTCTTCTTTCTGGCGGAGCAGGTGCGGCAGTACATGGCGGAGATGGGCTTCCGCCGCATGGACGAGATGATCGGGCGCGTCGACATGGTCGACGTGGAGCCAGCCGTGAATCACTGGAAGGGGCGAGGCCTGGATTTGTCGGCCATTCTCCATGATCCGTCCATGCCGTCGCGCGTGGCTCGCCACTGCGTGCAAGCGCAGGATCATGGCTTGGAGCAGGCACTGGATCACCGGCTTCTTGCCCAATCGCAGGCTGCGCTCGAAACTCTTGCACCGGTTGTGATCAAACTGCCGGTGCGCAATGTTCATCGCTCCGTGGGAACCATGCTGAGCGGAACGATTGCCCGCCGTTACGGATCCGCGGGCCTGCCCGACGATACGATCCGGATTCACCTCGATGGATCGGCGGGGCAAAGTATGGGCGCGTTCCTGGCTAAGGGAGTCACCCTTACGCTGGAAGGCGAGGCCAACGATTACGTAGGCAAGGGCCTGTCAGGCGGACGATTGGTCGTGTATCCACCGCGACGGTCCAGTTTCGCCCCCGAAAAGAACATCCTGATTGGCAACGTCGCGCTTTACGGCGCCACCAGCGGCGAAGCATTTTTCAACGGGGTCGCAGGCGAGCGGTTTGCAGTTCGCAATTCCGGAGCGACCGCGGTAGTCGAGGGAGTCGGCGACCACGGCTGCGAATACATGACCAAAGGGTTGGTCCTGGTGCTCGGGGCTTGTGGGAGAAATTTTGCCGCCGGCATGAACGGCGGCGTCGCCTACGTTTTTGACGAGAGTGGTGACTTTACCGAAAAGCGCTGCAATCTGGGGTCGGTTGACCTTGAACCGGTTCTCGAAGCGCAGGATGCCCAGATCGGCGGCGCCCAGCTCGCCGAAACCAAGCTGGTGAAAGATCTGGTGACGCGGCATCTGGCACTGACCGGCAGCCCGCGCGCGGCTTGGCTTCTCGATAACTGGGCGGAGGCGCTGTCCCGGTTCATCAAAGTCTTTCCCCACGAGCACAAGCGAGTCCTCGGAGTGAGCCGCAGACGACAGCCTTATATCCCGAGTCCGCCGCCGGCCGTGCCGGCCCCGGCCGAGCAGGTGCAGCATGGGTAAGGACACGGGATTCCTGGAATACGAGCGTGAGCTTGCCCCTCGACGTCCGGTCACGGAGCGCGTCAACGATTGGTTCGAGATCTATCTCGATTTTCCCGAGCAGAAGCTTCGCACTCAGGGCGCGCGCTGCATGGACTGTGGCGTGCCTTTTTGCCAGACGGGATGTCCTGTCAACAACCTGATTCCCGACTGGAACGATCTGGTCTATCACGGGCGTTGGAAAGAGGCGGTTCGCCAACTGCACGCAACCAATAACTTCCCGGAATTTACCGGCCGGATTTGTCCAGCGCCGTGCGAAGCGTCTTGTGTGCTGGCGATCAATCAGCCTGCGGTCACGATCAAGCAAATTGAGAAAAATATCGTGGAGCGCGGCTTTCAGGAAGGCTGGATCCATCCCGAGCCACCAAAATTCCACACTGGAAAAAAAGTTGCCATCGTCGGTTCCGGGCCCGCGGGATTGGCCGCCGCCCAGCAGTTATGCCGCGCGGGACACTCGGTAGTGGTCTACGAAAAATCGGACCGCCTCGGTGGCTTGCTGGTCTA
>JBEKWX010000404.1:0-3574 GCA_049512675.1 Terriglobales bacterium
CCAACGGTTTGCCCAGCGTCGGCGTTCGGGTCTGCGCTTATCAAAGTGCCCGCAGCAGGGACGGAGAACGACGATCACAATCCGCAGCGCATTTCGTCGCGCAACCTGTTCGATGCTTCGGTCGGTGACGACAACCTGTTCAAAGGCGACCATTACAAATGGAGTCTTACGCTCACCGCGATCAACGTGACTAACAAACTGGCGCTCTACAACTTTCTTTCGACCTTCAGCGGGACGCACTATGTCACGCCGCGGGCACTGACGGCTCAGCTCGGGTTCCACTTCTAGCCCGCCGTGCGAGAGGGCTCTGGTCGATTCAGGACCAGGGCCCCCGCATTTCCCGACACGGCAGAGGTCGCGTTGCAGGTTTTCGAGGGCCGAGCAAATGAGGGCCCGAAGAAATGAGATCTCGTCAGCTTACTTGCCCAGAGGGCATTGCTCAGTAAGTCGGCTTCTTTGCGAAGGCCGCAAGAGTTCCGAGGCATTGCCGGATTCGCTCGAGATCCGGTTCAGAAATCCTGTTGAACATCACGCCAGTTCCGAGTCCCGCTGTGCTGTAGGCGACCTGGCAATCCGCCCAGCACTTGGTTTCCCCGATCCAGATACCCACTTTCAGCTTCGTTCCCGGCGGCAATGGGATCGACATTTCAACGTAACATCCGCCGACACTGAGATCTGAAATAGTTGCCCAAAAGGAGGCTCCGTCTTGGGTATGAACCTCCACCGAATTATGGCACTTGAACCGGGGTTGCTTCCGCTGCTCAGCGACTTGTGGCTGGTGATCGTCGGGTGCAGGAGAGGGTAGCGGAAAATCCCAGAGAGGCTTTTCCGGGGAAGTGTTGAGCAAGCCCACGTGACCCGCTTTTGGTGTGCCGGGTTCGCCTACCCACTTGACGCGAAAATGCACGCGGTTCTTGCCATAGGACAAGCCGATGATCTCGTCGAGGTTGAGTTTGGCTTGGACACCGCTCAACTCGGCCCCTTGCTGGCTAATATTGACGGTAACCGCTTTCTCGGAGAAAACTTGGCCACTGCTGTCGGTGCCGAAGATGCGTACTGGCGCCTGGATCTCTTTGCGTGGCTCGCGGCGTCTGCCCATCCCGTGGCAATCCCCCGTCGTTCAAGGTAGGAGTAATAGTGAAACGGACGATGGCCTAAAAGCAAGCTCGCTAATCCCAGGTGACCGGAACTCTGAGCACTCTAACGGGAAATCGGAAGCTCTTCGATTCTCCGCGAGACGAGAGCTTCGAAGCCAGGAGCAAATACTAGGACTTCTTCGCGTGCTATGCATGCACACATGTCATGATGGGAGTTGGACGCGAGCATCATCACCAATTGGCTAATCGCCTTGGAGTCGGGATCGCGCTTTTGACCGATTGTGGCGTCTGATCCCAAGTCTCACAGCAACCGGGAATGCGGCTGCTGCCCAGATCGAGAACAGAAGCAGGTAGACATCTTGCAGGGAAATACCGATCTTCTCAAGGGACCAACGAACCACGAACGCGCCCGTGAGTCCGAGGAGAATGTCGGCCCCGGCCCCGAAGCCGTCGTCCCCTGCGATCTTGCCACCGGCCCAACCGGCCACTGCTGCGGCAAGTAACCAAATGGAATAGAACATCCCCAGCCTCGATAAAACTTGTCACGCTAAGTCGTGGAGAACAACATTAAACAACGAGCTATGGACTTGCAGCCCGCCATTGTAGTGAATAGAGCCCCGCACGGGGACCCATTACGTTCCCCTCGGCACTAATATCAGATGCCAACGTTGATGGTCTGTTGGGCATCGCACAGACGCAGAGGATTCTTGTTTCGTTCGCACGCGCTATTTCATGGGCCTCGTTTGAAGCGGGCGGAATCGCTTTAGGTGTCACGCTTCGTGCGTCGCGATGCTCGCGCCATTGCAGCGGCGTCTATGTAGGATGCGCTACAGAAGCGCGCTCGGAGACCCCACCGATCACCTGCACAGCTACTAGCAACATTTGTCAGAGTGATGCACGGACACTCTGACAAATGTTGTCAATCCAGGCTACAGCGGGCACCAGAGGACCCTCTCGAGCACAGCCAGCGCCAACGTTTCCTTCGGAAATCTCAGGTTTGAAGCTGTATGAAACTTCCGTCACCTCATCGGAAACCTGGGCCATAAAGTGCAACGGGGTAAGGGGTATCGTGGCTACCTCGGACTCGGATGGAGGGACCCAAACAAATGCAGAGACAGAAGGGCTTTTCGCTGATCGAGTTGCTGATTGTGGTGGCGATCATCCTGATTATTGCGGCGATTGCTATCCCGAACCTGCTACGGGCGCGCATTGCGGCGAACGAGTCGTCCGCAGCGGCGTCGATTCGCACCATCAACACGGCGATGATTTCATACAACTCCAGCTACCCGACGGTGGGCTTTGCAGCTAACCTGACCGATCTGACGGGCACCTGCACCGGCACCGTCGTTCCCACCTCAACTAGCGCTTGCTTGATCGACTCGACGCTGGCGGCGGGCACCAAGAGCGGCTATACCTTCAGTGTGCAGGGCACGTCCGGCGGCTATGCTGCGTGGGCAACCCCGCAGCACGTGAACACTACGGGCGTACGCGCTTTCTGCTCGGTCGCCGATGCTGTGGTGCGCACCAACACCGCTCCGATCAGCACCTGCGCTGGAAGCGAGTCCCCGCTGCAGTAAGTTTGGATTTGGCAAGGTACCTGGACGGCAACTCCACGGCTTTCGTTGACTTGCCCGTTTCGCCGACGCTCCACCCCATCACGCCAAGAGCGGGCGTGCTGGGGGCCCCGGCGCTGCGCCACTTAAAATCCCCAATCGGCGCATGTGAGACGTACGGAACTTTTATACCCTCCGCAGGGTCAGCAGCGTGATCTCTGGCGGGACACCGATGCGCACCGGGAAGCCGAGGGTTCCGAGGCCGCGATTCACATAAAGCGCTGCTTTCTGTTGGCCATTGTTCGCGGGCGCGCTATTGGCGTGCATTGGCAGATGATAAAGCCCGGCGACGAATGGCGTGATCAAGCGAGCCGGGCTGACACTGTGATCCACGATCTCAAACCTTACCTGGCCGCCGTGAGTGTGACCGGCCAGGCTGAGTTCGATGCCGAGCTCGGCCGCGCGGTGAAACGAATTCGGATTGTGCGAAAGCAACACGTTCGGCATATCGCGCCGGATCAAAGGCTCGATTTCCTGCAACATGGGCCCAGGAGGATCGCCCTCGCTGCGCGTCATGTGATCGCGCTGGTAATCGACACCCAGAAGATTGAAGCGGGCTCCGTTGTGCTCGACGACCGCGCTCGCGGCACGCAGCAGCCGCATTCCTTCTTCGCGGAAGAGCCGTTCCGCGTCCTCCTCAACTCCCGCATAGATTTCGTGGTTGCCATTGCATCCCCAGACGCCGAGCGGAGCGCGGAGCCGGCTCAACTCGGTGATGCAAACGTCCAGCGGATCGCCAACACCCGAGATGAAGTCTCCCGTAACAAAAGAAATGTCAGGGTGCAGGCCGTTCGCCATATCGACGGCGCGCGCGATTTCGCGAGGCGGCATGTAGTCGCCAATGTGGATGTCGCTAAGCTGAGC
>JBEKWX010000405.1:0-3572 GCA_049512675.1 Terriglobales bacterium
GCGATTCCGGTCTTTTACGTGCCCGCGTTCTTTTACAACACCGCGTCGAACTTCACCGTCGTCGACCTGTGGCGATTCTGGGTGATCCACCTATGGGTAGAGAACTTTCTCGAGCTGTTCGTGACCTGCGCGGTCGCGATCATCTTCTACCAGCTGGGGATCGTCTCCAGCACAACGGCGTCGCGCGTCGTCTATCTTGACGCGCTGCTCTACCTCGGCAGCGGGATCATCGGCACGGGACATCATTGGTACTTCACCGGCCAGGCGCAGATGACGATGGCATTCAGCGCCGTCTTCTCAGCGATGGAGGTCGTGCCGCTCACGCTGCTTACACTCGACGCGTGGGATTTCGTCGCGCTGACGCGCGGCCGATGCGATATCTGCGGCGAGGACATTTCCGTGCCGCATCGATGGACGTTTTACTTCCTGATGGCGGTGGGTGTCTGGAATTTCGTCGGTGCTGGTGTGTTCGGCTTCCTCATCAATATGCCGATCGTGAGCTACTTCGAGGTCGGGACGATGCTCACGCCCAATCATGCGCACGCGGCGTTCATGGGCGTATTCGGGATGCTTGCGGTTGCGCTCATGGTCTTCGCATTCCGGCAGGTGACGCCCGACGAGCGATGGCGTGATACGGAAAAGTACATCCGCGTCTCGTTCTGGGGGCTGAACGTCGGGCTGGCTATGATGGTCGTGAGCAATCTTTTCCCGGGCGGCGTTCTTCAGCTCTATGACGTGCTGCAAAACGGATACTGGCATGCGCGTAGCCCCGCGTTCGGATACAGCCCGCTGATGCACGCGCTCGAGTGGGCGCGGCTTCCCGGCGATCTCATCTTCATCGCGGTCGGTGTCGTCCCGCTCGTGATCGCCGCACTCAAGACTTTGTTTGGTCTTTACAGAACGCCGGATATAACACGGGGACAGGACATCGCGGGTCAAGCGGCATGAAGCCTACTAGTCGCAAACATTGGCCGAGCTTGATGCTCTCAAGTCGTTGGGTCGCCCGCGATTGTCAGTGACTTTGCCCGAAAATGTTGAACGCGCGGCGCTTGAGCCGGCTACGGCCATCTCGCGTTGGCGGAGCGAGCCGTTCCGGCTGTTCTTTCCGCTCGGCGTTCTCTTCGCGTGGATCGGTGTAGGTCACTGGCTGCTGTACGCCACCGGAGCCACTGCTACCTATTCGTGCCGTTTTCACGGTCTGGTGCAGATGCAGGCGTTCATGATGGCGTTCGCCGTGGGGTTTCTACTCACGGCGCTGCCGCGCCGAACGCAAACCCCGCCAGTTGGGCGAATCGAGATGACGGCGTTGGCGGCGGCGCTGGTTGTCACTACTGGCGCCGCGATTATCGAGTCGTGGATTTTGGCCGAAATCGCGTACGCAACGCTGTTGGTGCTGCTCATCCAGTTTGCGATGCGTCGATTTTTGGTTCGCGCTGCGGGCCGCCGCCCGCCGGCCGCCTTCGTGCTCTTGCCTATCGCCGCCATACAGGGTCTGGCGGGCGCCGCCCTGATCGCCGCGGCCGACGCGAACGCCGTGCTTCCATCGAGCGGCTATCTTGGTGTGCTACTGGTCGAGCAGGGCGTATTTCTCTGCCTTGCGGTTGGCATCGGCAGTCTGGTTCTGCCGCTCATCGGCGGCGCACCTCCGCCTCCAGACCTGGGCTCCACGCCTCGCGAAGCCTGGAAGGCGCTGGCATATGCGGCAGCCGGGGTTGCGATCTTTGCAAGCTTGCTGCTTGAGCAGCTTGGCTTTGAACGAAGCGGCCCCCTGTTTCGCGCGATGGTAGTTGCGATCGGACTGGGGTTCGGAGGCGGGGCATTGCGCCTGCCCGGCAAGCCGGGTGTGCATCGCAAGCTGGTATGGCTCGCGGTGTGGCTAATGCCAGTGGGATTGATCGCCTCGGCAATCTGGCCCGACTATCGCGTGCCGGCCCTGCACATTCTCTATATTGGCGGTTTCAGCCTGATGGCCTTTGGAGTAGCCACCCACGTCGCGATGAGCCATCTGAATATGGAGCAACTCGCGCTGGGGCGTCCGCCCGCGGTGATCGTACTGGGCGCGGCATTCGTGATCGCGCTGTGCGCGAGGCTGGCGGCCGATGCCAGTGACACCTACTTCATTCACGTCGGATGGGCGGCCGCGGTGTGGATTTTGGGCTCGGCGGTTTGGTTGGCCTTCTTCGGCCCGAAGCTGCTTCGTTCCTGAACGATTTTACCGTCATGCACTGAGCAGAACCCACATCTATGCGCAGGAGATTCCTTAGTTAGCTGCTTCATGCAGTCGCTCTTCCCACAACCACGCGTCGAGAGACCATGACCCGGCTCCAAGGCTCATTAGGAAAAGCAAGCTCATCGTCATCGCAAAGTCCGTCCTTGCGTCGCTTACCATGAACCAAAAGCCTTGGTCGGAGCGGAACAGTTCTGGGATCTTGGTCGTCGCGATCGCCGTCAGGATTACGATCAGGAGTGGAATGCTCGCGATCCTCGTTAACAGGCCGATCAAGATGAGCAATCCGCAAACAATCTCGAAGGTTCCTACAAAATGCGCCGTGAATCCAGGGTACGGAAATCCGATCCTCGCGAAGCGGAGAACGCCCATGTGAGGGTCGATGTATTTGAGAATGCCCTGCGTCAAGAAGATTAACCCCACAGCCAGTCGAATGAAAATCAGGCTCCTGACATCCCAGGTGGAAACCAAAAACTTGTTCATGGTCACTCCAGATACCGTCTCTACACGTACTTCAGCTATTCATCCAAAAAACTCCTCGTGCGCGGCGGCGGAGTGGACCAACGCCGTAGAGAAAGTACATCACCTATCAACGTGCTCGACTCACCGAGAGCCTGAACAAGGAGTTCGAACTACCCCACTCAGTCATCGACGGGCGGTTCCAATACTGCATTACTCGACAACATGGATCTCGCTTCTGCTTCTTAACTCACTTCGACACTATGTTGTAGGCGATTGTTCCGTCCGGATACCTAATCGAGATTGTCGGCGGTACCGGGGTGGGGTCTGCGCCGGAAAAGACGAACGTCCCGTGCTCCATGCCGCGATAAGCCGAGTCCGGTGGGATGAAAACGTACCGGTCAAAGGAGAGGACGGGAAGCGCAGCGACGCCACCTGGCTTCTTTCTTATCAGGATAACCCGTTCCGTCTGAAATCGTTCGGGCGGGTAATGCTCGAAGAAGAGCACATAGATGTATGGCTCTGATCCTCTCGGAGTGATCGCCACCCGCTGAGCCGGGTGGCCCGGAGGCCCGAGATGCTCCATCACCTGTTCCAATCCGTACTGAAAATAGGGCGCAGCGATCACCGGGTAGTCGATGAAGTACGACCGTATAAAGCGGGCCGCGTGAAAGAGAGTGCCAGCCGCCAGCGCCGCGCAGAGCGTGATGCTGAGCGCCCGGCGCGATGACGTCAGTTCCAGCAGCGTGACAAACCCGAGGGCGGAGAGCAGGATCCACGGAACCATCGCCAGCACGGCATGTCGAGAATCGGGATGGGAGAAAACCAGCCACGGCGTGACAGGCAGGGTAGCGGTCGAGGGGTCGAAAAGGGTCCAGGCGGTAGG
>JBEKWX010000406.1:0-3546 GCA_049512675.1 Terriglobales bacterium
AACGCAGTCAAAGGTCGTCGCCGTGCCGAAGTCCACAATCACGCACGGCCCGCCATATTTCTCAAACGCCGCCACCGCGTTTACGATCCGGTCCGCGCCCACTTCCGCCGGGTTGTCATAAAGCACCTGCATACCCGTCTTCACGCCCGGCTCTATGAACAGCGGCTTGGTGTTGAAATAGCGCTCGCACACTTGCCGCAATACCGAATCGAGCGGAGGCACCACCGATGAAATCACGATCCCATCCACGGCTGAAACTTCCAGGTTGTCCATCGAGAACAGGTTGCGGAAGATCACCCCGTACTCGTCGACCGTGCGCGTCAGATGCGAGCCAACGCGCCAGTTCGCAACCAGCCGCTGGTAACGCGCCGCTTCCGTCCCGGTCACATCCTCGCCCGGACGGTGCGCCACCTCCTCAAAAACGCCCAGCACCGTATGCGTATTTCCGACATCAATCACTAGCAGCATAAGAGAATTTGTAATTGGTAATTTGTAATTTAAGAGCACCAGCCTTTCCAATTACAAATCACAAATTACCAATGACCCTCACCGTTCCACTCACCACCGTTCGCAACCCCTCCGCCGTTCTCACCCGCAAGAACCCGCGCTCATCCAACCCCTCGGTAACGCCCGTCAGGCCGCCGTTCTCCTCGATGCTAACTCTACGGCCGCGCACCGACGAAGAGCTCTCCTCGAACCGGCGCAGGATCGCCTCTCGCGCTCCCGCCTCCTCAACAAAGCTGCGATACTCCCGGTCGAGCGATTTTAGCAAAGCGGCGCAGAGCTCCACGCGTGAGCTCTCCGTGCCGGTTTCGATCTTCAATGAAGTCGCAATCTCCCGCAGCTCAGCCGGAAATTTCGCCTGGTTCACGTTGATCCCGACCCCAACCACCAGATGGCGCACCCGCGTGGCCTCGGCATTCATCTCCGTGAGAACGCCGCAGAACTTCTTGCCGCCAAGCAGCAGGTCGTTCGGCCATTTCAAATCCACCAGAAGCTGCGGCGCAATCTCCATAACCGCGGCGCGAATCGCCAGCCCCACAGCCAGCGAAAAAATCAGCGCATCCGAAGGCGGCATCGCCGGACGCAAAATCACCGAGCAGTAGATGCCCGCCGACCGCGCCGAATGCCAACCGTGCGCGCCCCGTCCCCGCCCGGCCAGCTGTTCTTCGGCAAGAAATACGCTGCCTTCGGGCGAGCCCTCCGCCGCGCATCGCATGGCCTCCGAATTGGTCGAGACGATTTTGTAATAGTGATGGATCTGCTTGGCGCCAGCTTCATGACCCGGCCTTGGGTAGGGCACGGCTTCAGCCGTGCCGTCTTCGGTCTGGAGGAATGCGGGCTTTAGCCCCTGAGGGAAACGCCCTCCAAGCGGAAAAGCATTCGTGGACCCAGCTCTCGCCCCGCCGAAGACGGTCCCCTTCAACGACGGCGCCAGCATCTCCGGCAGCAGCAAGTCTGGAACCGCGCGCAGCTGATAGCCCGTAGCTGGATGTCCAGCGACATCCACGCCCAATGCGCGCAGTTGCTGAATCAGCCGCCAAACTTCCGACCGGCTCGTCCCGATCTCTTCCGCAATCTTGGTGCCGCTGACCACAACGGTAGCGTGGCTCATAAGCAGCCGTACGATGCGGCCCAGGCGAACGTCTGTCGCCCTGTGTACGGACGGCAAGCTGCGAGTTTTCGTGGAAGTGGAGATGGAGGGAATTATAACCAGTCGCTGATGATCGTGTAGGGACGGGGCTCTGCCCCGTCCAAGCCAGCGCAGCTCGGCACCCCGTCGCGCCCTAAGCCGGAGTGACCCGCAAACTCATATCCACCGCTGTCGATGAAGTTGTCAGCGCCCCCACCGAGATGAAATCCACGCCCGTCTCCGCGTACGACCGCACGTTCTCCAGCGTGATGCCTCCGGCGCACTCGAGAGGAATACGCCGCGAATGGTGGGAACAGATCTCGACCGCCTGGCGCACATTCTCCACGCTCACATGGTCGAGCAGGATCGCCTCCGCCCCGTGCTCCAGCGCCAGTTGCAGTTCTTCGAGCGACCGCACTTCAATCTCGATCGGTTGCCGCCCCCGCCGGTTGCGGATCGCGTGTTCCAGCGCCGGAACCGCGCCCCCGGCCAGCGCAATGTGATTGCTTTTGATTAACACTCCGTCGGAGAGATCGAGCCGGTGATTCTGTCCGCCGCCGCAGCGCACCGCGTACTTATCAATCACACGCAGTCCCGGCGCCGTCTTGCGCGTATCGAGAATCTGAACCCGGGTACTCTCCACCGCATCGACAAACTTGCGCGTCGTGGTCGCGATTCCAGCCATGCGCTGCAGAAAATTCAGGATCACCCGCTCACACGACAGAATCACTCGCGCGTTATGCCGGATCACCGCGATCTGCTGCCCCGGGTTCACGCGGATGCCATCGAAAATCGAAGTATGGCTAGTCACCTCGTAATGCGAAGTGACCGCCCCGTCCAGCGCCGCATAGACGTCAAGAATCCGAGGCACACATCCAAGACCGGCGAGAATGCACTCCTGCTTGGCGAGAATCGTCGCCGAAGCACGCTGGTTGGGATCGATGCAGGCATAACTCGTCGCGTCGCGCGTCGCCCGATCTTCGTTCAACGCGTTCTCGATAATCGCGGTAATGCGTCGTGAATTCCAGTCCATGCTTAGTTCGTGTGGGGACGGGCGCCCTCGCCCGTCCATGCGGCTCGAAGAGCCGCTGCCGCGATGCTGCGTCGAGTTGCGCTCGACTGCCCGGGTCCTGAGCGACGTCGAAGGAATGCGTCCGGGCCTGCGTGGTTCGCGCCTATGACAGCTCCTTCAACTTAGCGAGTATCTTCTCCCGCAGAATCGTTGCTTCCTCTACCTGCTTGCGCAATCCCTCCACCACATGCGGCGGGGCCTTCTTCAAGAACTGCTCGTCGCCAAGTCTAGCTTGCGCACCCGATAGCTGCTTCTCGATCCTTTCCAGTTCTTTCGTCAGACGCTCGCGTTCGGCGGCAACGTCAATCTTTTTTTCGTATATCGCATGCACATCGAAGCGCGACGTGCTGCGCGCGCCCGGCAAATTAGCCAGTGAGCTTTCCACAAACGTGATCTTCTCCACATTCGCCGGACGATCGAGCAGAACCGCGTCGAGATTCTTTTCGAGCATCGCGCGAATCTCCGGTTCGTGGGCAAACACCTCGATCGGCACCTTCACCTTAGGCTCGACCTTCAACTCCGCGCGCAGATTGCGCACGCTGACGATCAGGTCCTGCAGTATGGCCATCTCCGTCTCCGCGCCCAGATCAATCTGCTCTTCATTAGCCGCCGGATAAGCCGCCAGCGCAATCGACTTCAGCGGAGGCGTGCCGTCATACATCGCATGCCAGATTTCCTCCGTGATGAACGGCATCACGGGATGGAGCAGCCGCAATGACGCCTCAAACAGATTCACCAGATTCGCGCAAGCCGCCCGCGCCGTCTCGGCGTCGGCACTCTCTGCCAGCCGAGGCTTGATCAGCTCAATGTACCAATCGCAAAACTCGCCCCAGAAAAAATC
>JBEKWX010000407.1:0-3541 GCA_049512675.1 Terriglobales bacterium
GCCCTCGTTCATCATTGTGACCTTCGAACTGACGATTCTTTTCGCCGGAATATCCTCCGCTGTCGGCATGTTGGCCCTCAACGGGCTGCCCATGCCATATCACCCGGTTTTCAACGTGCCTGAGTTCGCCAAGGCCTCTGAGAATAAATTCTTCCTGGTCGTGTTTTCGAGCGACCCGAAATATGACGCCGCTGGCACGCGCTCGTTTCTCAACGGCCTGGCGCCCCGGATGATCGCGGAGGTGCCAAGCTAGCCATGGGCGCCAGTCGCAACCTCCGAGGATTACTGCCCGCGCTTTTCGCGCTGATTGCCATCACCGCGGGTTGCCGCATCGACATGCAGGTACAGCCGTATTACCGGACCATGGCGAGGAGCGATTTCTTCCCCGACGAGCGCTCCGCCCGCCTGCCGGTCGACGGCACGGTCGCGCGCGGCGATTTCCACGAGGATACTTACTTCTACACGGGAAAAATCGGCAACGCTCCGGGCGATTATCTGCCGTTCCCGGCGACTGCTGAAGTTCTTGCCCGCGGACGCGAGCGTTTCAACATCAACTGCGCACCCTGCCACGGACGCGTGGGCGATGGTAATGGCTTCATTCCCACGCGCGGATTCCGCCGTCCGCCGTCGTATCACATCGAACGTCTGCGCAAAGCGCCGATCGGTTACTTTTTCGACGTCATGACGCACGGCTACGGCGTGATGCCCGAATACGGCACGCAGGTTGCGCCGCGCGATCGCTGGTGCATAGCGGTTTACATCCGCGCGCTGCAACTTAGCCAGAATGCAACTTCGGCCGACATTCCCGCAGGCCAAAAAGTTCCGTCACCTCCGCCGCAGTTCCGCGACATCGGCAACGGAGCAACGCTGCCCCAGGCGCCCGCGCCGCCCGCCGCCGCAGAAGGGGAGCCCAAATGACCGCGGCTACAGGGAAATTGACCAAGTCGGACCTGATGGCCCCGCCCGTGGCCCAGACCATGCAGCGGCGGTCGCTCGTCATTGGCGTGATCGGCGCCGTTGCTTCCGTCGCCGGCGCTTTCCTTGCCCCTGGCAGTTTTTATTCCGCCTACCTTATTGGCTTCATGTTCTGGCTCGGCCTTTCGCTCGGGTGCATGGCCATCCTGATGCTTTACCACCTGGTCGGCGGCGCATGGGGCACGGTGATTCGCCGCATCCTCGAGTCAGGCATGATGACGCTGCCTCTCATGTTCGTTCTCTTCATTCCGATTTTGCTGAACCTGCCTAAGCTTTATTTCTGGGCCCGCCCCTGGCTGCTGGCAGACCCAAAGACCGACCCGAAGATCCTGGAAATCGCGCACAGCTATCTCAACTTCAACGGCACCCTGCTGCGCTACATCCTTTACTTTGCCATCTGGTACGGGATGGCCTACTTCCTGAATCGCTGGTCCACCGAGCAGGACTCGACGGCGGGCCAGAGTACGCTGCGCTTCCGCGCGATGAGTTCCATTGGGCTCGTCATCTACTCGCTCACGATTTCCTTCGCCGTGATCGACTGGGTGATGTCGCTGCAAGCGCGCTGGATCTCGACCATCTACGGCCTGCTCTTCATCGCGGGTGAAGCGCTCTCCGCCTTCTGTTTCTGCGTAGTGATCGAGAGCATCCTCGGCAAGCGCAAGCCAATGTCCGAGTACCTCACCGATACCGAGGTCCACGATCACGGCAAGTTCATGCTCGCCTTCGTCATGGTCTGGGCTTATTTCAATTTCTCGCAGTGGCTCATCATCTGGGCGGGTAATCTGCCCGATGAGATTCCGTGGTACGTGCGCCGCATGAATGGCGGATGGGAATACGTCGGCCTGTTCCTGGTGGTGTTCCACTTCGCCGTGCCGTTCGTGCTCTTGCTCTCGCGCCAGTTGAAGCGCAAGGCGCGCACTCTGGTGTGGCTCGCCTCCTGGCTCATTTTCATGCGCATCGTCGATATCTTTTGGCACATCGAACCGGCGTCGCATCCCGCGTTTCACCTGAGCTGGGTGCATTTCGCAATCGTCGCCGGAGTCGGCGGTCTTTGGATGGCCTACTTCTTCCACAATCTGAGATCGCGTCCGCTGCTCGCCGTCAACGCACCGCAGACGCTGAGACTTCTGGAGCCGACGCATGAGTGACGAAATGATGAATCAGGGCCACTCCGGCCACGAAACCGAGTACGAACGCGAAGACCTGGGCACGCGCGGCGTCTTCGCCTTCATGATCGGCCTCGCGATCGTTGGCATAGTCATCTATTTCATCATTGTCGGCATGTACACGTTCCTCGATAAGTACGAGCGGTCGCAGATGACCAGCGCCAGCCCGTTGGTGCCTTTGAAGGGGGAGATGTCGCGTGTGGTCACGCAGCCGGAAGTGGATAAAGAGTTCAAGGATAATGGCGCTCCCATGCTGGAAACCAACGAGCGCGGCCAGTTTCGCGACTTCCTGATCAATCAGGAAAGCCAACTCAATACTTACGGCTGGGTCGACGAAAAAGCGGGCGTGGCGCACATTCCGATCGAGCGCGCCATGGAGTTGACCGTGCAGCGCGGATTTCCCGTTTATCCGCAAGGCGGCGCGGATGCAAGCGCGACGGCGCCTGCTAAGAAGCCGGCAGCGGCGAAGCAGCAGACGTCCAGCCCGTAAAAGGGGCGTTTGATATCGAAGGCGCTGTGGTATCGCTGAAGCGTGATACGAAGTGCGGCATCGCTCAAGCGATTGCTGATGTGGAACAACCGCTCCGGCCGGGTAGCCGGAAAAGGAAAAAGCAGTGCGCAGTAAAAGCAGTTTCGCCAACTCGATCGCCGTAGCAACCTTCCTGCTGATGCTCTCGGTCGCTCCGCGCTGTGTCTTTGCGCAAGGCGCGCGCGGTCCTATTATGGGCGGCGGCATCATGAGTCCGCCCGCCAACCAGCGTCCGCCTGGGCTTGAATTCGTCGGCATCGAGCAACATCTCAACGCCGAAGTTCCTGCCGATCTCGAATTCCGCGACGAACTCGGCAACCCGGTCAAACTCGCAAACTACTTTGGCCACGGACGCCCCGTCATCCTCAACCTGGGCTACTATCAGTGCCCCATGCTCTGCAGCGAACTGCTGCAAGGGCTGGTGGGTTCGATGAAGGCGCTGACCTTCAATCTCGGCAAGGACTTTGACGTCCTCACTGTGAGCTTCGACCCGCTCGAAACCACCGAAATGGCCGCCGAAAAGAAGCGGGATATGATCAAGCGTTACGGGCGGGCGAATGCCGATCAAGGTTGGCACTTCCTCACCGGCAAGGCTGACCAGATCAATGCGCTCACCAAGTCGGTCGGCTTCCAATATCAGTTCGATGAGAAAACCGGACAGTACGCCCACGCCACCGCGATCGTTATGCTCACGCCCGACCGGCACATTTCGGGATATTTTTATGGAGTCGAGTTCGCTCCCAAGGATCTGCGCCTCGGACTGGTGCAGGCCTCGGAAAACCGGATTGGCAACATCGGCGACCAGGTGCTGCTCTACTGCTACCACTACGATCCCAGGACCGGAAAATACGGCGCCGTCGTCAGCAACATC
>JBEKWX010000408.1:0-3532 GCA_049512675.1 Terriglobales bacterium
TTCAGCCTTCCCGCTCTGAAAGACCGTGTCCGCGAGGTGCTGGATTCCGAGCCCATTCCCCTGGAGGTCGCAATGTCATCCCGCACCGGCACAAGCGCTCTTGCCGAAAAGAAGGTTCCACCGTTCCGAGCTCGCCGTTTCAATCTGCATCTTCCGCTGCGCTATCGTCCGCTCGGTGAAAAGAGCTGGCGCCCGGGCACCACCGAAAACATCAGCCGCTCCGGATTGCTGTTCCAGGCGCAGGAGTTGCTCAATCCGCACGCGCAACTGGAGATTAGCCTCGTGCTGCCGGCAGAAATTGCCGGGCTCGCTGCGACCGAGGTCGTCTGTCGCGGAGAAATCGTCCGCTCCATCGGGGTGCAAGGCCAGTCTGTAACCCCCTCGTTGGCCGCGAAGATTCTCCAATACCACTTCCAGCACGGTACGCACGTAGGCGAAGCGTAAGCACGTGTGGGGACGGGGCTCCGCCCCGTCCCGGCGGGGCAAAGCCCCGCCGCCACAAGATCCTCCCGCCGCGGGGACCGCGCCTCACCTGTCCCCTGGTCATCGATCCGCCGTTACTCTCGATATCCGGCTACCCTTGGACAACGCCCTCCCGGACTGTTACATTGCCGCCAGTACCATCGCATCCAGTGAGGCAAGCGATGTCCCTGGTCGTGAAATTG
The DNA here is from genome assembly GCA_049512675.1 of Terriglobales bacterium. Lineage (GTDB taxonomy): Bacteria > Acidobacteriota > Terriglobia > Terriglobales > Acidobacteriaceae > Acidiflorens. Next base: position 666 of record JBEKWX010000408.1, read on the forward strand.
GAAGACGATCTCGGCGAACGCAGCGAGTGGGTTATGCTGCACGGGGTGATCCCCGCCACCACTCATGCGGATTTCGTGCTGCTCAGCGGCATTGATCCCTTCGGCAAAACCGTCTTCAATCACCTGCAGATGGAAGCCTTCCTCAAGGAATGGGATCGTGCCAAAGATCGCGCGCGCGACGACTCCCAATTAGAGGCCTGGCAAAAGGTAAAGCAAATGGCCGAAATCTGCCGCCACGACCGCGACCTCTATCTGCGCTTCGTCGGCAACTAGCGCTTGTTCAGCAGTGAGAGACGTGGCTTTCCGAATGGGGTTGAGCGTTTGGCTGCCTCGCGGCGTTCCTGTGCCACCCACCGCTACTTCTCGGGCAGATTCGCCGCCAGAAACTTCATCACGTTCTCCCCCATGATCATCCGGATCTCCTGCTCGGAATACCCCGCCTCCAACATGGCATCGGTGATCTCGACCAAGCCGGTTGTGTCAAAGGGCTCCGTCACGGCTCCGTCAAAGTCCGAACCGAGCGCCACATGTTCCACGCCCACCCGGTCAGAAACATACCGCATCGCTTTCACAATTGCCCGCGCATCCGTGCCGCAGGTAGCCGTGTCCCAATACCCAATGCCGATCAGCCCGCCCTTGGCCGCCACCGCTCGAATCTGGTCGTCGCGAAGGTTCCGGTTGTTGCCGCATGTGCCTTTTACGCCCGTGTGCGAAACGACTAGCGGACGACTAGCCATCGCAATGACATCATCAATCGTTCTTGCCGACGCATGCGCCAGGTCGATAATCATGTGCCGCGCTTCCATCTGTCGCACCCACTCGCGGCCTTTTTCGGTGAGTCCGGTTTTATGAACTCCCGCCGACGATCCTCCAATATCGTTATCGAAAAAATGGCTGGGCGACATCATCCGGTACCCAGCGCGATATAAAACATCCAGATTTTCCAACTTGCCATCGAGCGCGTGCGCCCCTTCGATCGAAAGCAGTCCGGCCGTGAGCCGGCCATTGAGCTGGCGGCGTTGCAGGTAGCTGGAGAGATCGACAGAACTCTCAATCACCACGAAGCCGCCTTCGGAACAGCGCGCGAATTGATGCAGGCGCCGCGCCTGATACAGCGCCCGCTGCGTAAGGCTGTTCCACGTCGCGGGTGGCCAGCGATCCACAATCGCCAGCCAGAAAATGTCATCGCTCTTATCCTCATTGCTCTCAATATTTAGCCCGTGCGGACTCTTGGTGGGCAGCGAGAACACTTGCAATGCCACGTTGCCGTCCGCCAGACGCGGAATGTCCACGTGCCCGTCGGCGCTGCGCTCCAGCAGATCCCGGCCCCACAGAAGCGAATCGGCGTGAAGATCGGCGATGTTGAGCTCTTTGTGCAGATTCAGCGCCCGCTCCGACGCCGTGTAGGGCGGCTTCTTCACCAGCCTATTCTGGCTCTCGTCTACCAGCCGCGGGATCTCCACGAAGAACGCGACCACAATGCACAGGACCAGCAAAGCGATTTGAACCGACCGTCTGCGCACAAAACCTCTCTGCCATTAGTAACACGTAGGGAGCAGGTGCCCTCGGCTGTTTAGCCGAGTGAAGCTCGGCAGCCATCAACTTACTGGCAACTTATCGTTGTAGAGAACTCGTTGTTACTTCGACAGCGCTCCCAGCGCCGCGCGAAACAGCACGTCAAAACTCTGAGGACCTTTGCCGCCCCGCGCCGCCAGCAGCGCCTTATCTGCCGCCGCGCGCGGATAGCCCAGATTTACCAGCGCGGAAATAACGTCTTCCTCCACCGGGCTGGCTAGCGGAGCTGTCATCTCTGACCCACCCGCCGGCCCCGGCAGCTTGTCGCGCAGCTCCAGCACCATCCGCTCCGCCGTCTTCTTGCCGATTCCGGGAATGCGCGTGAGCCGCGCCAGGTCGCCGCCGCGAATCGCTCCCACCATCTCGTCGGTCGGCATGCCGCTCAGGATCTTGATCGCGAGCGTAGGACCAATCCCGCTGACGGTCAGCAGCTTCTCAAAAAGGTGTTTCTCGGCCAGCCGCAAAAATCCGTACAGGCTGAGCGCATCCTCGCGCACATGTGTGTGGATGTGGAGCGCGACTTCAGCGCCCTCCGCCGGCATTTCCGTGAATGTCGGCACGCTGATCGCAACCTCATAGCCGACCCCGTGAGTTTCCACGATCGCCTGGTTCGGATGTTTCGCCAGCAGCCTTCCTCGAAGATGCGCAATCATCGCGGCTATTGTACGGCAGTCCACGCAACGGCCGCCGACACAAGGACAAGCGGCCCGTCGGCCGTCCAGGTCCGACGAAGCCCGGCGCGACTGCTGAAAAACTCACCACCGCCGGCCACCAGATCCAACTGAGACGCTTCCTCAACCCCTTCATTCCGATCAGGGGCGCAGTTCAGACCACACCACAACTGATTCCAAACAACTTAGCCCCACCATCACCCACCACTGACGAGTCTGTGGCAGGCTTCTCGGCTCGGAGGTGACAGTTCCTGGATGGTGTCATCCATTTATTCATAGGTTGGGATCCGTGCCGACGGTCCAACTGCAAGTGGCTGCGTACAAAGGGGATACCAAACAGGGTGTGAAGGAATCAACTTTCCCATTGACTTATATAGAAAAACCTATTATTATCAATAGCTTCCATAGAGGCCCAAGCGGCTAGATTCTGCTGCGGACTGGCTTTGCTTCACGGGCGAATCCCCTGGGCCCTTCTTGGAATCAAACAAGGTAGCGGACTAGTTAGCGAACCAGAAGTCCTTATTCCACAAGAGGGTAATATTTTCATGGCTAAGCGACGCGGAAATCCCAACTGGGGTAAGCCTGAGCCTATCGGGCCGGTTACTCCCACAATCACCGAAT
>JBEKWX010000409.1:0-3527 GCA_049512675.1 Terriglobales bacterium
GTAAAGCTCAATGACCGGAATGTCCACCTCCTGCTTGACACGGGAGCAGGTGGGATCATGGTGAGCCGCAAGGTCGCGGAAAAGGCGGGCTTGACTCGCGTTTCTGCCGTGCACTACGGAGGCATCGGCGACAAGGGGCTGCAAGGCGGTTACACGGCGGTAGTGGAGCACATCCGAATCGGCGAGCTGGAGTTCCAAGACTGCGTGGTCGCCGTAAGTGATCAACGCTCGTTGACAGATGAAGAGGGGTTGATCGGTGCCGACGTGTTTGGGGGTTATCTTATTGACCTCGACCTTCCGGGAATGCTGCTCAAACTGTCTCCGCTGCCGAAGCGCCCGGAAGATACAGTGGCTCCGAAATCGCTGAACAGCGAAGGGGAGGAGCAAGCGAATGCAGAGCAGAAGGAAGACAGCGCGACCGAACCGACTTCAAAGGAACAGAAATCCTCCGCACCCGGTTCCGAGACCCCACGTCGCCTGCCCAGAGATCGCTACGTTGCGCCGGAGATGGTCAACTGGACGAAAGTCTTCCGCTTTGGTCACGCCATCTTGGTGCCGACAAGTGTCAACGATTCTAAACCCATGCTGTTCGGACTCGACACGGGTGCGTTCAGCAATATTCTCTCGCTGCGTGCTGGGCGGGTGGTCGGCAACGTAAGTTCCGACTACCGTGACCGTGTGAGTGGACTGAACGGCGAGGTGAATAAGGTCTATAGTGCGAAGAAGGCGACTTTGAGTTTCGGGCATTATCGTCAGTCGAACCAAGGCATCATCACGCTAGACCTCTCCACTGTGAGCCGCCGCACCGGGACGGAGGTTTCTGGTTTTCTGGGATTTGCAATGCTCAGGCTGCTTGAGTTGAAGTTGGACTACCGCGATGGTCTTATAGATTTCGAGTACGACCCTAAGCGTGTGCCTTTCGCGAGATAGCCATGCCTGATGTGTCCCCTTCATTTGCATGAACGAGACATAGAATGTCTGCATGAAACGAATCTGCGTTTTCTGCGGCTCCAGTCAGGGCCGCCGCCGCGAGTACCGCACCGCCACCGAGGAGATGGGCGCGGAATTGGTGCGAAGAAACATCGGATTGGTATACGGCGGCGGCAACGTGGGTCTGATGGGCGTGCTCGCGGACACAGTGCTAAGGGCGGGCGGCGAGGCAGTTGGAGTCATCCCGGAGAACCTCATGGCGCGGGAGGTCGGTCACAACGGGCTCACGAAACTCCATGTCGTCCGCTCCATGCACGAGCGCAAGGCGCTTATGGCCGACCTGTCAGACGCCTTCGTCGCGCTGCCGGGAGGATTCGGGACTCTGGAGGAGTTTTGCGAGGTGGTGACGTGGACGCAACTCGGTCTGCACGCTAAGCCCTGCGGCATCCTGAATGTCTTGGAGTACTACAGTCCACTGCTGACGATGTTCGACCATGCGGTGGAGGAGCGGTTCCTGAAGCCGAAGAATCGGGCGCTGGTGCTGGCGCGGGAGTCGCCCGCCGACCTACTGCAAGCACTGGAGGAGTGGCGTCCAGTGCGGGTCGAGAAGTGGCTGGATCGGGAGACGCGGTGAAAGGGTTACGCCGTTACTAGAAAACTGTTGCAAAAGTCATCGTAGGACAGAATCTCCGTTTCGAGACCCGCCACAAACGCAACCTCGCGCAAGCACCTCTCCTGCCCGCGATACTTTTCCGCCGTGACGAACTTGTCACAGTAGGGCAGATGCACCGACATAAACATATCGTTGCGACCCGCCTCGAATTTCTCACCCTTTTCATCTCGGACAGCAAGGTCGTACCACGACATCAGCATCGCATAGATCAAAGCACGGAACGGAGGACAGGCTTCCATGAACTCCTTGATGGTCGCCTCACTGGCATCCGTCTGGGCAGGACGATCATAGACCGGTTTGCCCATGTTCCATATCAGACTCCCCTCGCGCTGTAACCGAGCGATGGCCTCGCGAAAAGTGGGCGGTGGAACTTCTCCGTGCCTCTCAAAGATCGCTTCGAGTTCCGGCCGGAGATTCACGAACATTTCTTCGTACTCTTTCCGCCGCTCCTTTAGGTGAGCCTTCTGCTCTGCGGATAGGACCTCATTGTCAGCCAGTTCCCGCGTGCGGAGCGCCCGCTCATACTCACGCGCTTTTACGTCCACGGTCTTCCAGTTGAAGGAAGCAGGGTCCTTTTGATATTCAAGGATCATGCGCTTGGTCAACTCATTGTGAGGGTAAATACACTCGGTTATCCCGTCTTGGAGCCGTGCGCAATAAGTGAAGAGCGCGGCTCTCTTGGCAGGGTCCGAAGTGGCTACCATCTCGTCAATGCTTAAGCCAACGAAGCGGAAGGATAACCCCGATTTCAGACCTGCCAGTATCGGCCCGGAGAGAGCGCTATCGTCAACGAGTCGATTGTGTGCGCTGGTGTCGAAACTAATTATGGGGATATCGCCAATCATAAAACGAGCCTTTCCTGAAGATCATTTTATCTCGCGGGTCGAACGTCAGCGGCGAGATGGCGGACACCATGAGTTCGGCAGCCGGGTATTGTCCTAATTTGAAGTTTCCGTTACCAATGGAATGTGGATGCCCCTCAGATTCAGATACGCCGCTTAGCGCCAGCCGATGCCGCCTCGTATCGCGACATTCGACTGGAAGCCCTTCGATGCAACCCAGAAGCATTCGGCAGCACGTTCGACGCCGAAAATGCCCAACCACTGACGTTTTTCTCCGACCGGATCGGCGGTTCCAATGTGTTCGGCGCTTTCCAAGGCTCGAAGCTCGTCGGCATCGCTGGGTTGTTGATCGGCAAAGGACAAAAAGAGGCTCATAAGGGTCGGCTCGTGGGTATGTATGTTCGACCTAGCGCAAGAAAGGTTGGGGTCGGGAGGCGACTGGTCGAGACGATAATTGAATCTGCACGCCACTCGGTCGAACTGATCCAACTGGCCGTGGTTAGCGACAACGAACCAGCGCGGCGGCTATATGAGCGTCTGGGCTTCGTGGAATATGGACTCGAAAAGAAGGCCCTAAAGCAAGACGGTCGCTACTACGACGAGGTTCTCATGGCAAAGAACCTCAAGCCAGAAGATTGAAATTCGGACACCACCACTACGGCTGGGCTTTTGGGGGCGTATCGCTATCTCCGGGCGCACCAACAGGTCAGTCCCAGTGCCCATACGAGCGAGCCACGGCGCACCGCACCCAAGTTGTGCGGAACGACCCGTGCCCGTGCGGCTCCGGCAAGAAATACAAGCGGTGCTGAGGCGGGGCGGCGGTGAACTGAGCGCTTGTCGCTCCTCCTCTGCTTCATATCCGCTGAATCTTGAAGTGATAAAGAACGTCTAAGAGGTTGCAGTCATGAAAAGCAGGTGAGGAGCCGAATAAGGATAGAGAGGAGCCTTTGCATGAGGAAGGATGAGATCGCCTACTTGCTTCTGCGCCTCACTCTGGGCGCGAACATTTTCCTCCACGGGTTTTCCCGGCTGATCGGCGACCACGCTGCCTTTGCCGCTTACATGGACAAGCAGATGCACAA
>JBEKWX010000410.1:0-3524 GCA_049512675.1 Terriglobales bacterium
TTGACCGACAGCTCGCGGCTGTACTCCCCGGCCATGGTGCGCTTGATGGTCTTGAGCAGAGACGACGACAGGCTGCCGTCGTTCTCAAACTGCTCGGCGCAGTAGTGCACACGGATATTCGCCCGCTTGCAGATGTATTCGTAATAGGCGCTCTCGTCAGCGTCTTGGAACCGGCCCCAACGACTCACGTCGTAGACCAAGATGTCGGTGTAGTCTGCCCGTCCGCTTTCGACATCGCGCAGCAGCTCGCGTAAACCGTTCCGGCCTTCCAGGTTGAGTCCACTCCTGGCAGCATCGGAGTACGTTCGGACGACTTCCATGCCACGCGCTTCGGCAAAGCGCCGCATGGCATCCGTTTGGTTCTCCGTGGAGTATTGCTGATGCTCGGTGGACATGCGCACGTACTGCGCAGCCCGCACTAGGCCTGCCACCGGGGTCTGGGCATGCTCTCGCATGAACTTCGCCAAGAGACGGTGGCACGATGAAAACGATTCCCGGGGCGCTGGGAGAATCGCCGATGTTCCAAAGATCATACGCTCAATTGTGGGGAATGGAAAACGCGGTGCGGTGTGAGCGGCACCTCAAGGCGCTGACCTGTGGCTTTGATGATCCCGTACAACGCGCCGCTACGCTTCCAACCGCCCCCCGCCTATGAAATCATTGGCGTCATGAATCAGAACCCACTCAACAGAAATAGCCCATCGGATTATTTGAGGATTCAGCGGAGCCCCGAAGGCAAAGCTCTCCACGGAGAGTGTGAACTGTGTGGGAAGCGTTTCTTTCATTCGTTAGATCAAGACCGCGCAGAACAACAACTCCATGAACAGCACCGCGAACACATGTTTAAGGAACATGGGCCCTTCGACTCTTAAACAATTCCGGCTCACCAATCAGCCCGAGAGAATGCCATCGCAAGCCATTCGAGCTTGTGTTGCTTGCGTGCGTTTCTACAGCCGCGTACTGGGACCCGACGTTCGTTTCGGTGAAGGTTTCTCATGGGGTTTTCCCTACCGTTTCCTACCGGAATTGTTGGCTTGAGAGTGTCAGATTGGACTTAACGGAACCTCGGAAAGGCTCAAGTTACGCAAAACACTGCATCTTGCTGATAGCATTCGCTGTGGAAATCGGTTCCGAGAAAATCCCCCTCCCGGCACCAGCGGACTGGACCACCGCTGTATCGAAGCAAGAGCACTTCTTCCTCTGGTTCCTTTCATGCTTTTCATGAACAGCGGAACCGTGTCCTTGTCTCGCGACACCACTATTGTGGTAGTCGGGAATTACCTGGCAGCGCCGCCAAAAGACGACGTTAGGAAAAAATTTGCAACCTTTTGAAACTCAAGTGCACCAGGCCCCCCTTATCCCGTCAATGAGCGATTGGCGATGCTTCGCCAACGGGAGCGCATTCCATGACGGACTGCACGTCTTGTGTCATGGAAAGGTGGGGTAAGTTAAGGGTGTTAGTGGGTAATTGGACTCTGTTGCAAGCAAGCGAATTGGGTGTAAACTTAGCGCTGCGTAAAGCCCAGGAGACTTTCTCGCCGGGCAGTTCGGTGCTATGGCCTAGAAGTAGCTTCTGGCGCCATGTTTCAGATCGGCATGTTCAAGGAAGTTCCCCTTGACAAGGAGAAGTCATGATTCGAAGGCTAAGTGCATCTCTGCTTACCGTGATCGCGATGGTGTCGATCGCGAGTATTGTTTGTCGGGCGCAGATGCCGGCCTTGATGACGCGTCATGTGCGTGAAGTAACTGTCAATGGGCAGGCGCCGTCCGTCGGACGCCTCCCCGGAACGCAAGTCATGCGCCTCGTCCTTGTTCTGCCGCTTCGTCATCAGCCAGAGCTGGAAAGCTTCCTGCAAGAGCTCTACGATCCTTCGAGCCCCTCCTACCGGCACTTCCTCACGGTGCAAGAATTCACGGTGCGGTTTGGTCCCAGCCAGGAGGATTATGACGCCGTGATTCATTTCGCGGAAGCCAACGGCCTGGCCGTGGTGGGGACTTCCCGCAATCGCATGAACCTGGATGTGGAGGCGCCGGTGGCGAGGATTGAGAAAGCCTTGCATGTGATCATGGGCGTCTACCAGCACCCCACCGAAAACCGCACCTTCTATGCACCCAGCCGGGAGCCTGCCGTGGACCTGCCGTTCCCGCTGTGGCACATTGCGGGTCTGGACAATTATTCGATCCCGCGTCCCCTCGTCCGGCAGGCAAATTTCCGCGTGAAACCCAACGCCACGACTGGCTCCGGCCCGGAAGCTTCTTTTCTCGGCAGCGACATGAGGGCGGCCTACTACGAGGGAACGGCCCTCACCGGCAGCGGGCAATCGCTCGGGTTGCTGGAGTTTTACGGTGCCGATTTGGCCGACCTGAACACTTACTACACTAACGTGGGTCAAACGAACAATGTGCCGATCACTCTCTTATCCACGGACGGGAGCAGCACGAGTTGCTTCTACGAGGTGGTCGGCTATCCGAGCTGTGACGACACCGAACAAATCCTGGACATGACTCAGGCGCTCGGCATGGCCCCAGGCCTGTCCAACTTGGTCATGTATGTGGGAGCAACCGATTCTGCGATTTTTAACGCAATGGCTACAGCCAGTCCGCTTAACGCGCAATTGAGCTCTTCGTGGACGTGGTCCCCGGCGGACCCCAGCACGGACAAGCCGTACTTCAAGGAGTTCGCGGCGCAGGGCCAGAACTTGTTCCAAGCCGCTGGTGACAGTAGTGAGTGGGGCTCGTCTTCCGTCAAGACTTACCCGGAAGATAATGTGTACCTCACGTCGGTCGGCGGGACGGACTTAGAGACAGGCAGCGCAGGAGGTCCCTGGAGTTCGGAAACCGCTTGGGCCGACGGTGGCGGCGGCATTTCGCCGAACGAGTTTGCGATTCCCTCCTGGCAGACGGCCACCGCCAGCGGCTGCTCCAGTTGTTCCAAGACTTATCGCAATGGCCCCGATGTTTCGGCAAACGCGAATTTTACCTTTTACGTTTGTGCCAACCAAATTACTTCCTGTAGCGCCAACGCGTGGGGCGGAACCAGTTTTGCGGCGCCTATGTGGGCCGGCTATCTGGCTCTTGCCAATGAACAGGCGGTTGCCAACGGCAAGGGGCCGATCGGCTTCATCAATCCGGCCCTTTATACGATTGGCTTGGGTTCGAGCTATGACAGCGATTTCCACGACATCACTAGTGGGAGCAATGGCTATTCAGCAACCATCGGCTACGACTTGGCGACTGGCTGGGGCAGTCCGAACGGATCGGGCCTGATCAATGCACTGGCTGGAAGCCCGCCCAGTTCTGGCTTCAGCCTTTCCGGCTCACTCGCTTCGGTTTCGGTGGCGCAAGGCAGCTCGGGTAGCTCCACCATTAGTAGTACGGTGACCGGCGGCTTTAACTCGGCCATTACCTTGTCTGCGACCGGCCAGCCAACGGGCGTGACCGTGAGCTTCAGCCCAACTTCGATAACCGGGGCTGGAACTTCGACCATGACGATGGCGGTGGCTTCATCGACAGTCACCGGCACG
>JBEKWX010000411.1:0-3511 GCA_049512675.1 Terriglobales bacterium
GGCGACCAGTCCTCGGTCGACAAAATGAGCGCTGAATTCAAGCGCCGCCGCGACGCCTTCGTCGCCGGCCTGAACAAGATCAAAGGCTTCTCCTGCCGCCTGCCGAAGGGCGCATTCTACGTCTTTCCGAGCATCACCAAGACCGGCTGGCCGTCGAAGAAACTGGCCGACGCGCTGCTCGAACAAGCCGGAGTCGCCTGCCTCTCCGGCACCGCCTTCGGCGAATACGGAGAAGGCTATCTCCGCTTCAGCGTAGCCAACTCACTCGAGAACCTGGTCGCCGCGCTACAGCTAATCGAAGACTGGGTAGGGAAGAACCTGCGCTGAAAAGTGGAGAGCCGCGCGTCCCGCCCGGCATGACAGGGACGCCCGTCGTTCCACTGGGTGAATTCCCTAGTGACTCTGCGACCTCCGCGATCTCTCAGCGATCTCTGCGTTAAAGCTCTCAGTATGTCCTTTAACGTAGCCGCAGCGATTTGGTGTAAAATTCCGCCGCTAATGACAAACATCGACAAGCATCCCACCGGCGACTTCTGCTGGATTGAACTCCACACCACCGACCAGAACGCTGCCAAGAGTTTCTACGGCTCGCTCTTCGGCTGGCAGCCCGAAGACATGCCGATGGGCCCCAACGATTTTTACACCGTATTCAAGCTCCAAGGCCGCGATGCCGCCGCCGGATGCTCGCTGCGCCCCGAGCAACGTGCGCAATCCGTCCCTTCGCACTGGACGATTTACATTGCGGTTGAAAACGCCGATGCCGCCGTCGCCAAGGCGGAGCAATTGGGCGGCAAGGTTCTTGCCCCGGCTTTCGACGTGATGGATGCCGGGCGCATGGCGTGGGTGCAGGATCCCACGGACGCGGCTTTCTGTTTCTGGGAGGCGCGGAGAAATACCGGAATCGGAATCGCCCAGGCTCACGGCACGCTTTGCTGGGCCGACCTGAGCACGCCCGACGCAAAACGCGCTACGGACTTTTACTCCGGGCTTTTTGGATGGCAGATTGCGAACCAGCGTCTCGACGGCACGAAAGATCCCTCCGGCTACGTGCACATAAAAAATGGAGAGCATTTCATCGGAGGAATTCCTCCCGCAGCTTTTCGCCCTCACGGAATGCCGCCGCACTGGATGGCCTACTTCCAGGTCGACGATGTCGATGCTTGCGCGACCAAGGCCAAAGGGCTGGGCGGCAAACTTTGTCTCGCGCCCATGATGATCGAAGGAGCCGGAAGAATGTCGGTGATCACCGACCCGCAAGGCGCGGTGTTCGCAATTTTCAAATCAGCGCGCTAGTGTGGTGCGTAGCCTAAACCGAAGTTGTCATCCTGAGCGAAGCGAAGGACCTGCTTTCTTCTGCACCGGCAAAGAGCAGGTCCTTCGCTTCGCTCAAGATGACAAATCCTAGGTTGATTTCATGGCAGGCGTCACTCCCTCCTGTGACCCCGCTCACTGAACGCTGCGACCCGGCCAGTTACGCTCATACTGTAAGCCTATGCGCCGTTTCCCGCCCCGCCCAACACGCGGCGTAAGCGAAGGAGCCACTCCATGCCTATTCAGAATTCAACCACCGGCGACGTTCTGCATTCCTACAGCATTGACGAACTGAAACAGCAGGCCAACTTGATGCGTGGCTACAACCTCGCCGTCCTGTGCGCAGCCACATCCGGGCACGCCGGCGGCACGCTCTCCATCATGGATATCACCGCCGCGCTCTACCTTCGCGTAGCCGATCACGATCCCAAGAATCCCAACTGGCCCGATCGAGATCGCATCATCTGGTCGACGGGCCATAAGGCGCCCAGCCTCTATCTAGGTCTAGCCTTCGCCGGTTTCTGTCCGAAAGAAGATGTAGCGCTCCTGCGCAAGCTCTATTCGCCCTATCAAGGGCATCCGCACTGGCTAAAACTGCCAGGCGTAGAGGTTTCCACCGGGTCGCTAGGCCAGGGCCTGAGCATAGCCGTAGGCATAGCGCTAGCCGCCAAGCTAGACAAGAAAAATCACCACGTCTTCTGCATCATGGGAGACGGCGAACAGCAGGAAGGCCAGATCTGGGAAGCCGCAATGGAAGCGGGCCACTTCAAGCTAGACAATCTGATAGGCATCATCGACCGCAACCGCCTCCAAATCGACGGCTGGGTAAAAGACGTGATGAACGTCGAGCCTCTCGAAGATAAATATCGCAGCTTCGGATGGGAAGTCCTCACCATCAACGGCCACGACATGAAGCAGGTAGTCGAAGCGCTGGAGAACGCCAAAGCAAAAGCCGGCTCCGGCAAACCCACCGTAATCATCGCCGACACCGTCAAAGGCAAAGGCGTCAGCTTCATGGAAAACATTGCCGGATGGCACGGCAAAGCGCCCAACGTAGAAGAGTTAAACCAAGCCTTGAAGGAACTCGGGCTCGAAGGCCAGATTCCCGTCGAGCAGCTCTTCGCCCACGCCAAACAATACCAAGCCGAGGTCGACCGCAAACTAGACGCGAAGATGCCCAAGTTCCACCGCAATTACTGGTGGAACGCCGCTGAAAACATGAAAGTCCAGATGAAGCCCACGCGCTTGGGCTTCGGCCAATCGCTAGCCGCCAACGGCGACGATCCGCGCGTAGTCTGCTTCGGACTAGACATTTCCGGCTCCATCACCATCAGCGAGTTCTACGCCGGCAAGCCCGAGCGCAAGTCGCGCTGGATCAGTATGGGCATCGCCGAGCAATCCGCCACCTCAGCCGCCGCCGGACTAGCCAAGGAAGGCAAGCTCCCCGTTTTCGGCACCTACGCAACCTTCGCCGCCGCCCGTAACCTGGACCAGATCCGCACATCGATCTGCTACGGCAACTTCAACGTCCTGATCGCCGGAGCCCACGGCGGAGTCAGCGTAGGCCCCGACGGCGCCACGCACCAAGCGCTAGAAGATCTGTTCGCCATGTGCGGACTCCCCAACATGAGCGTAGTCGTCCCCTGCGACATGGTCGAAACCCGCAAAGCCACCAACTATCTGCTACTAAAGCACGTAGGCCCGAAATACATTCGCTTCGCCCGCGAAGCCACGCCCATCGTCACGGACGAGAAAACGCCATTCGTCTTCGGCAAAGCGAACGTGATCCGCCTGCGCAAAGAGGCTGCGAATTTCATCGAAGCCTTCGAGACTAAACTGGAATCCGAATACCGCGACGAACACGAAGACCTCACCATCATCGCCTGCGGTCCCATGGTGCCCGAAGCCATGCGAGCCGCCTGGATACTGAAGTCTGACTTCGGCTACGAAACCCGAGTCCTGAACCTGCACACCCTCAAGCCACTAGACACCGAAGCCATAGTGCGAGCCGCTCGCGACACCAGCGTGGTCCTGACCGCCGAAGAGCACCAGATCGGCGCGCTGGCGTGGCCAGTCGCCAGCGCCATCACCCAGTCGCCCGCGCTCTACGGCATCCCCACCATCACCGGCGCCATCGGAGTAAAAGATCGCTTCGGAGATTCCGGCGCCCCCTGGGAGTTAATCAAGGAGTTCGAAGTCT
>JBEKWX010000412.1:0-3510 GCA_049512675.1 Terriglobales bacterium
CACCCCGGAATTCCGCACCATGCCCTCCAGCTTCCGCGCCGTGTCGAGCAACTTCCGCACCTGAGGATCTTTCTGGTAAGCCTCCTGCAGCGCCGCGGACTCTTTCAGTGCGTCGTCCAGCTTGATATTCAGCGTGGTCGGCACCATCTTCGCGATGCGATCGACGTCGCTGTATGGCATGTCCATGGCGCGGCCAACATCCTTGATCGCGGCTTTGGCCGCCATCGTGCCAAACGTGATGATCTGCGCAACATTTTCCCGCCCGTATTTATGGGTGACATATTCGATCACTTCGCCGCGCCGGTTCATGCAGAAATCGATATCGATATCGGGCATGGAAATGCGTTCCGGATTAAGGAAGCGCTCGAACAGAAGTTCATGCTGCAGCGGATCGATGTCGGTAATCCCCAGCGAATACGCAACCACCGCGCCCGCCGCCGATCCGCGCCCCGGTCCCACCGGAATGCCGCGTTCGCGGGCGTAACGGATGAAATCCCAAACGATCAGGAAATAGCCCGAGAACTTCATCTGCTGAATGATGGCGAGCTCGCGCGCTAGTCGCTGCTCGTAGTCAGCAAGAGAGTGCTTCAGCCGGTCGTTCGCCGACAAATGGCGCAGGCTCTCCATCCGACGGGCAAATCCTTGCCGCGTAATGTGTTCGAAATAACTGTCGAGAGTAAATCCGTCCGGAACGTCAAAGTGCGGAAACGGGCTGGGCACTTTCTCCAATCGCAGGTTGCAGCGCTCGGCAATATCGAGCGTGCGCGAAAGCACCTGGGGCGCATCCTTGAACATGCGCATCATCTCTTCGCCGTCCTTGACGTAGAACTGCGTGCCCTCGAACTTCATCCGGTTCGTATCTTGAATCGACTTCCCCGTTTGAATGCACAGCATCACGTCCTGGGCGTGTGCGTCGTCTTCGCAAAGGTAATGGCTGTCGTTGGTAGCAACCATCGGCAGCCCGAGATCTTTTTCGAGCTGAAACAACCCCGAGCGGATGCGCTGCTCCATCTCCAGACCCTGGTCCTGAATCTCAAGAAAAAAGTTCTCTTTGCCGAAAAGGTCGCGATAGAATCCTGCAGCCGACCGCGCCGCGTCGTACTTCCCTTCCGTGAGCCGCTCGGCCACTTCGCCCTTCAGGCATCCGGAAAGCCCGATCAGCCCCTTCGCATGCTCAGCCAGAAATTTCTTGCTCACCCGAGGCTTGTAGTAGAAGCCGTGCAGCGAGGCTTCCGACGTGATCTTCACCACGTTGCGGTAGCCCTCTTCGTTTTCAGCCAGCACCAGCAGGTGGTTATAAGTGTCGCCGTCAGGCGGAGTGCGCGCGATGTCGTGATCGTCTTTTTTGCAGATGTAGAGTTCGCATCCGACGATGGGTTTGACGCCAGCCTTGTGCGCGGCATTCACAAAATGCACCGCACCAAAGATATTGCCGTGGTCGGTCATGGCCACTGCGGGCATGCCCAGTTGATGAACCCGGTCTACGAGCTTTTCGACGTCGCAAGCGCCGTCGAGCAGGGAGTAATCGCTATGCAGATGCAGGTGGACGAACTGATTTTCGGTCATGAAGACTTGGGATTCATTCTAATGGCTGGAGAAAATCGCGCAATGACGGAAACTGGTGCAATTTCCCAGAACGACGGCGCTATCTCGGCACCTCAAAATCCACGCCGCGATCGCCATTCATCTTGACCGTGGCGGCAAGGTCGAGCTGGGCGAGCGGAATCTTTTTCGCGGCTTGCGCACTGAGCACCCAGAGCGTTTCACCGGCGATCGCGTAATTGCGCACTTCCTCAACATGCTGGTCGCGGAAAACCAGCGCCGTCGCGGGTTCCTGGTCTGTCTTCGGTCGATTGTGCGCTTCGACATCGGCTTGCAGCCGGTCGATCTTTCCGTTCAGCGCCTGCACATCGCGCTGCAATCCGCTGTCGTCCTCGGGGTAGGGAGCAGGATAAGAAGCACCGGCATACGCATCCTGATCGTCGTTGTCCGTGTTATACGCGAGGGAATTATCGTACCAACCGTAATAGCCGTAGGGATAATATCCCGCGTACGGGTAATAAGAGTAATAACCCCGTCGTCCGTAGGAGCCTCGATAATTGTTGTAGTAGTAGGGGTTTCCAGTCCGAATACGAACGCCGGAGCTGCTCCTATAGCTTCCGCCGCGAAACGAGCCGGAGGAGTGGATCCCGGAGGAACGCGCGCCGGAGGAATGTATGGCGGACCCGCCGCCAGAGGAGTAATGGGCACCACCGCCGCCCCCACCACCGCCGTGCCGTTGCGCCCACACCGGCAGCGCAAGCAGAATCAGGCTAAACGTCGCTATGGACAACCAGCGCCGCATACCCGCATTATAGCCCAGTTTGACTGGTCTTGATGAGGAGAAAAGCCGGGTTCGTGTCACTGTCTCGCTTTACAAAACTTGACGTTGCTCTTGCTTTTGGGTGGCGCAGCGATAACCTGCCAACGCTGAAAACGCAGAACTTGTTGATTTTACAGTGGTAACTAAAGGAATAAAAGGTAATCTTACTGACGCCAGCTTTCACAAACTTTCACACGTTATCTCTTCGTTCTCTCAGCGCCCCACTTTGCAGATTTTATGCACGATTGCCTACCTGGAGATTCGGCACAACGTTGTTCGTCTCCTGTCAGGGCTGCAGGCGATCTATGAGATGGTCGAACGTGGCGCTTGACTGACGGCCGATCAGCCCACTGTGCTTTGAAGCAGCAATAGATCGGCCCGTGGCCAGGCTGCTGTGCGCCAATACGCGGAGTTGAAGGCGACCGCGAGAGTTTGATGCGGCGGGTCACTGGAAGCGGCCCAGGATATGGCGAATCATTCCGATCCGCGGACGACCAAGCTCTACGACCGGCGCAAAGAGCTGGCGAACCTGAGCGAGATTGAGCGGCGGATTGCGTTTGAGTGAACGTGTCACGGCATCGAATATTCTTCGCTCTAGAGGGTCCCGCCCTGTTTCCGCGTCTGGGCCTGCTTCCCCTTGCTTTGTTGGCGGCGTTGTCGGCGCCGTTTGCGACGGCGTTTGCGCAGATTACCTCCCGCATATTCAGTATCAATCCAAATATTTCCATTATCGAAAAAATGATCCGCGTGCGCGCCTGCACCATGCGGTGCCGATGCCACAACAGTTGCCGCAGATCGCGATTCTCCCGGTTCGGGACCCAGATCTGCGGAAAGTCATCTTTCAGCATTAGTTTCAGAATCAGCTGCGCGTCCTGGCGATCCGTCTCCTGCTTCCGCACTCGCTTCGTGCGGATCTCGGCCGCATCCCCAATCCACAACTCAAACTGCAACTCTCCCAACAGCCGTTCAAACCAGCGAGCGTGCCCACTCG
Organism: Terriglobales bacterium; assembly: GCA_049512675.1. GTDB lineage: Bacteria > Acidobacteriota > Terriglobia > Terriglobales > Acidobacteriaceae > Acidiflorens. Next base: position 3,354 of record JBEKWX010000412.1, read on the forward strand.
CTTCCATCCCGACCCGCACTTTGAGTTCTTGCGCAGCCAGATCTCGATAGAACTTTTCCGCGTCCTCGCGATGCTCCAGCCGCCGTTCTTGCAGCTCACCCGTGTCCGTATCGACAAACGCAATTTGCTGGAAGCCCGGATGGTAATCCGCTCCTAT
>JBEKWX010000413.1:0-3503 GCA_049512675.1 Terriglobales bacterium
ACCGTCTAGGATCACATCGATAGGAGGAAACTCGAGCTCCACCGAGCGGTGGAATGATGTCCCTCGCGGGACGATGGATGAGGTGAGTTCGCATGTCGGCTTGGATCTGTCGTTCGTCTGACGGCAAGATCGTCCGAAAGATTGTTCCACCTCGTCTTCGAACCCCATGATGGAAGGGCCCTGGTGCCGATTCCGAAGAGAAGCACGAGCCCGTGAGCGACATCGACACTGTAGCGGTGGATAGTCTGAAAGCGCTTGACCCTAAACGGCCGATTAGAGAAGCCGACATTCGCTCGCGCTGCAATATCTGTCGCAACGGGCCGATTGTGTTGCAAAAGTCGGCGGCACCTCGTCCGATCGCCCAAAACGGGCAATATTAGAATCCGAAGGGGTGAATTTTTGAATCAAAATTCCCTATTCGGGCTTGATCTGGAAAACGTTTTCTTCGCTCCAGGGCTCAAAATCGTTTTGCAACACTATCGGCCAGGAGCGGACTCATGCACTGCAAACTTGCCGTTCATTTTTCCAGCATGTGGCCTTTGGGTAACAGCGCGCAACCGCCTTGGTGATACGCTGTCCACAGCGAACTGAACCGAGGGGCGTCTTATGAGAAGGCTGCTTCTAATGACCGCGGCGCTCGTGACATTCGCCGCCTTTGCCCACGCTGCCGACTTGCCGTCGCCACCGACGGCCCCGAGAGCCGCCGTAGTGCCCTTGGCGGTTGCGCTGCTGATGTCAGAGTTGGGCCAGTATGCGACATTCCGAATATTGCAGCATCCGACGAGCGCGCTTCGAACAGCCCTTTTTTAGCACAGCCTTTTTTGCACACACCTCGATTACGAAACTAACAGCGCGCGTTGATCTTGGTACCTGGCCCGTTCACTGGGAAGTTCTTCAAAGTGATCGGCCTTAGCCAGTAAGTTCGAGGCCATCGTCTTGAGCCGTTCGGCTAGGTGTCGATCATCGCATTCTTCCGCCAAGCGTGCGCACACGCGTGCCTGACGACGGAAATCCACTTCGAGAAGCATGGGATCGTCTTTCTCTACAGACTTGTTTCTTCAGGTCGGGACAGACTTGCAGACTAGCTAAAAGACAAATGCCAGCGCCAGGATGGCCAAGACGCCAAATCCCATCACAGCAATTCCGACCGGGTCAAATGCGGGCAGCTTGAACATCGCGGGCTCCTCTAAGCCGGGGTTCACTAGTCTTCCCCGAATTGGGACGGTAGGACGCGCGCAAACGTCGCACTCCACGCTCCAAATCCCGCATCCCCGCGATGTGACTGTCACTCATTTCTCATAATTATGGCAGCGCGGTGACGAGCTGTGCATAAGTCGCGGAGAGGGCTAAATTGCGAGTCCTGATAATCGAGCTGCTTCACCTGTTCACACTAATTTGCATCAATTCGCCATCCCCGATGCACTGCATATACCAAAGTACAGGTCCTCTATTCTCACGCACAATGGAGTGCGATGGCGTACCCAGCCTAGCCTTCCCTTGTTAGGCTAACCGTACGGCATCCCGCCCCCGACAAGGCACCCTGCCGTCCGGTTGTTGAGCTGACCGTAGGCCCCATCCCCCGATGAGCCCTCAACGCGGTCACCTGCCTAATATGAGCAATCAGCTCAGGGGTGTTTCCCATGCCCAGCCCCTTTTGCGCCTCATTCGCCGACGCACAATGTCGGTGTCGGGGAGTTCTTGGGGGACGGGGCCAATCTTGCAACAAACAGTTTATTAGTCGTTCGCCTCTTCGCGAGCCCTCCGCGACTGCCTCCCTGTCGCACCGGGGGGCTCGCGTTTTTATTTCAGCAAACAATGTCGGTGTGCCAACTCGCGCGCTCACATAGCGTGATCATGCCAGTAAAGTTGACCGATCGCTTCGTGAAATCCTTCACGACTGAGGGTGATCGGTTTCGGCGTGCAGGTATGAACATCCGTCGCAAGAGTTTTACGCTCGACTACTGTTCGAAGGCGGGCACCCTGGCTTTCTATCGAGTGAGAATGTCGCACAAGGGTCACAAGCAGACGTGGCGACTCCAATTTGTGATGTCTCCTTCCCCCCTCAAAGATGGGGTAATCGGCCGGCGAGCTTGTGGATAGCTGAAGATTTTGGGTGCTGCGCTTCAGGCTGATGGTGGAAACGAGGTCCGTGGGTAGGGCCTCAAGCATCAGAAGGAGAAGCGCAGCATGGACCATTTTGCTGGACTGGACGTATCGGTCAAGGAGACCAGCGCCTGCATTGTGGATGACACGGGCAAGATCGTTCGGGAGGTGAAGGTTGCCAAGATGTTCATCGATTGACAATTGCGGGTAACAGCCAACACCGCGACATTTAGTTGGCGTTTGGGTCTCAAATCGCTCGACAAAAAGGCCACAACGGTGGTACACACGATGCATCAAGCCACTCGCTAAGACATTGATTTTGCTGAGCTATCGTGCCGCACGGGACAATCCTCTCCTGGGCACCATCCCGCGATTTTATTGGGCAAAGCCGCCGACTAAATAAAGGGCGGCGGATTCAAGTGACAATAGCCGCGATGCATCGCGGCGAAGCGGGCACTGCCGCAGGGTCCCGTCGTCCAGTAACGTCTGACATCCATGCGGCACTCTGCGTAATCGCGACTGCCGCGCGTGAAGCCGTATAGCTGGCACTGGTCGATCGCCGCGGCTTGTGTCGCGACTTGCGCCGCGTTGGCGCCATCCGCAATCATCATCGCACTTGCGATCAGCAAAAGCCGAAGCGGTATATTCACGGCACTGGTCCATCCTTGGTCGAGGCGCTTACCATTAGGACCATTCTAGAGCATGATCCGGAAAAAAGCCTGCCCTCGGACTTGTTCCGAGGGTGGAGGCCGGTTTCCCGCCTTCGCGAAGCCGGCTTCGCCAGGCGCCGACGACGCCGTCCGAACCAAGTGCATGACATCTGGGGAATGGAGCATCGGGAGCCTTTCGACTAAGCTGCCCCGTGGAGGAAGTACCCATGGATCGTCTGACAATCGCTGGGATTTTGGCGGCGTTTGTGGTGGTGGGTTTCGGCTCGTCCAGCGGCGTGTTCCAAATCGGCCAGGATACTTATCAATTCTACAATACGGACCTTACCGGCTTCGGCGATGCGGCCTCGGCACGAGCATATGCAATCCGCACGGCCGAGGATTTTTGTGCCAATCTGAACCGGCAGGCGCGCATCCTCGTTGCCGCCAGCGACCCTCAATTCAGCAACGTCGCGTTTCGTTGCGTTGACCCAGGCCGCCGGATTTCAAACTGAGACGCCATGGCCGCACCTTCCTTACGTGTCATGTCTTGCCGCCACCGACGCGTCACCCTACGGGGAGTTTCCAGCGGACGTTTGATGCCCGTCCAAGCGCGGCAGGCGCGCGGGGGCTTCGTTGATGCGCACCCCGTTTTGATAGACGGCGATTCCCTGCGGCGTGCCGATCACCGGGGAGGCAATGAAGCCGCGGTAATTGAGGTCGAGCTGGAATTGATTGCCGGTCTGGTCGCTC
>JBEKWX010000414.1:0-3490 GCA_049512675.1 Terriglobales bacterium
GATGAATCGCAACTACCTCGAAAAACTAGAGTTAGGAAAACGGTAATTATACGGTAGAGAGTGAGAACCGTCCAAGACGGGGGCGAATTTCTCCCCTGGAGTCACGCCCGAAAAAGTTCCACCTCAACAGAGACGGAATAGAACGTCGCCGCGTTGCCCATGTCAGTAAGTTTTTCTGAGGTGAGCACATTGATATTGACGCCGCCGGGGCTGAATCGTGCCCAATCGAGGCGGGCGGCAACCACTCCGGGAGGCACGGCGCCGTCGACTCGAGCCCGGAGGACGATCTCGCCGCGCGAGTTGAAAGCGCGAATGCGGTCGCCATCGCGTACGCCGCGCGCTTCGGCATCGGTCGCGTGCATTTCGAGATCGCCGATCCATGGTTCCATCTCGCGAACGGATGGGAGGTTGGCGAATGACGAGTTGAGATGGTTGTCGGGCTTGCGGGCGAGCAGTTCGAGCGGAAAGCCGGCGGCTTTCGATCCGGATCCGTGGCGGGATTCGTCGGGCGGCGTGAAAGCTACGACTGGATCGAGACCTTGACGCTTCAGAGTTTCGCTGTAGAACTCGGCTTTACCGCTGGGCGTGGGGAAGTTGCCTTGGGCAAAGGGTAGGAAGGGGGCTGCATTCTCTGCCGAGCTTTGCTCGGCTGGACGGCCGAGGGCGGCCGTCCCTACGTGGTTCGTGGCGGCGTCTTCGTTGCCCGCGAAATTCAGGCGTATGTGGCGCTCGCGTTCCAAGCGATCGCGGGTGATCCCTTTTAGCCACGGGTTGGGCGAATCCAGGGCGCGGTCGATCATGGAATCCACCGTTTCGCGAAAACAGTCATCTTCGAAACCCATGCGCTCGGCAAGTGCGCGGAACATCTCGACATTGGAGCGGCATTCGCCGACGGGATCCATCGCTTGATTGGACACCTGGAGGTAGTAGTGACCGTACGCGGTCTGCAAGTCTTTGTGCTCGAAGAAAGTAGTGGCGGGGAGCACGATGTCGGCGTAGTCGGTGGTGTCGGTGAAGAACTGCTCGTGGACCACGGTGAAAAGGTCGGGGCGCATCAGTCCGCGGACGACTTCGTTGTGGTTGGGGCAGACCGCCGCAGGATTCGAGTTGTAGACGAAGAGCGCCTGGATGGGCGGCACCATCTTCGTCGAGTTCAGCACGCTGCCGAGTTGCACCATGTTGACGATGCGGGCGGGGCGTCCCATGGCCTTCTGCATCAACTCGGGCATCTCGAGCGCTTCGCGATTCAAGCCATAGGAACCGCTGAGCGAGAGCTGGAGTCCGCCACCGATGTATTTCCACGAGCCGATCAAACAGGGCAGCATGGTGACCGCGCGCATGGACATGCCGCCGCGTTTGGAGCGCTGGATGCCATAGTTGACGCGGATCACGGACGGACGCTCGGCGGCATACTCGCGGGCGAGTTTGCGGATGTCGTCGGCGGATATGCCGGTCCAGTGAGCAACTTTTTCCGGCGGATACTGTTGTGCGCGAGCCTTCAGGTGTTCGAAGCCCACGGTATAGTGCGAGACGTAGTCGGCGTCGAAAAGATTCTCGTTGATGATGACGTGCATCAGGCCGAGAGCGAGCGCGGCATCGGTGCCGGGATGAATGGGGAGGTACCAGTCGGCACACTTCGCGGTGCGCGTACGGTAGGGGTCGATGACGACCAGCTTCGCTCCTTTGCGGCGAGCTTCTTCGATGAAAGGCCAGAGATGAACGTTGTTGCCGTGAATATTCGAGCCCCAGGCGATGATGTAGCGTGCGTGCGAAAATTGCTCCGGTTCGGTGCCGAGCTTGATGCCAATCACCGACTTCAGGCCTACTTCGCCGGCGGTCGAGCAGATGCTGCGCTCGAGTTGCGAAGCGCCCAGGCGGTGGAAGAAACGGCGGTCCATGGAAGCGCCGTTGAGCGCGCCGAGCGTGCCTCCGTAAGAGTAGGGCAGGATGGATTCGCACCCGTACTCGGCAATGATCCGGCGCAAGCGATGCGTGATTTCGTCGAGAGCCTCGTCCCAGGAGATGCGCTCAAACGCGGCTTCACTTTCATGGGTCGCGTGTTCATAGCTTGTCCGGTTGCGGGGCTCTGCCCCGCTTACGGGGCGAAGCCCCGTCACCACACCCTTCACCCGACCTTTCGGCTCGACCCGTCGCATCGGATAGAGCACGCGATCCGGCGAGTAGACGCGGTCGAGATACTTAGCCACTTTGGCGCACAGGAAGCCGCGAGTAACGGGGTGCTCGGGATCGCCCTGAATTCTGGTGGCGCGGCCGTCTTCGATGGTGATCAGGACGCTGCAGGCATCAGGGCAGTCGTGCGGGCAGGCGGCGTGGACGACGCGCTTCATTGACAGATTATAAAAGATTCCGTAGAGGGGGGGCTTGCCCCGTCTCCTGCCGCGAAGGGAGACGCGGCAAGCCGCGTCTCTACTTGAACTCCAGGACTTCTTTTTCTTTGGCTTTGCTCATCTCTTCCATCTTCTTGATTTCGTCGTCGGTGAGCTTCTGGATTTCGTCGAGCGCGCGCTTCTCGTCGTCTTCGGTAATTTTCTTGTCTTTCAGCGTCTTCTTGATGGCGTCGTTGCCGTCGCGACGGATGTTGCGGACTGCGGTGCGGTGCTCTTCGAGAATCCGGTGCAGGTGCTTGACCATGTCCTTGCGGCGCTCTTCGGTGAGCGCGGGTACGGGCACGCGCACCATCTTGCCGTCATTCATCGGGTTGAGGCCGAGGTCGGCGCTGCGGATGGCTTTTTCTATTGCCCCGAGCTGAGAGGGATCGAAGGGCTGCACCGTGATCATTTGCGGCTCGGGGGCGTGAATCTGGGCGATCTGGTTGAGCGGCATCTGCGACCCGTAGTAGTCGACCGAAACGGTGTCGAGCATGTGAACGTTCGCGCGCCCGGTGCGCGTGGCGGTCATTTCGCGGCGGAAGTCTTCCACCGCTTTATCCATGCGCGTTTTGAGTTGAGCGAAGGCTTCTTTCAGGGCAGGATGAGCCATAGTTCGGGGCTCCTAGTATGCATTGAAATTAAAACCGGCAATTATAAACCGCTTTTGGCTGTTGGCTCTTAGCTAAGAGCTAACAGCTAAAAGCTAACGGCTAGCATCTAACAGCTTCTACGCGCTTACCAGCGAGCCGATCTTTTCTCCGAGCACTACGCGGCGGATATTGCCGCGCTGGTTCAGGTTAAAAACTATGATGGGGAGATTGTTGTCCTTGCATAACGAGATGGCGGTCGAGTCCATCACTTTGAGGCCCAGCTTTAGAACATCCATGTAAGTAAGGGTGGAAAACTTCTTGGCATCCTTTACCTTCATGGGGTCGGCGTCGTAGATGCCGTCCACTTTGGTGGCTTTGAGGATGGCATCGGCTTTGATTTCCATGGCTCGCAGCGAGGCGGCCGTGTCGGTTGAGAAATAGGGGTTGCCGGTGCCGCCGGCGAAGATGACTACGCGTCCTTTTTCGAGATGGCGGATGGCTCGGCGGCGG
>JBEKWX010000415.1:0-3477 GCA_049512675.1 Terriglobales bacterium
CCTTATGAGCCGGCTGCAAAAGGTCGGAGAATACATCCGCTACCAAAACAGCCTGGGCCATAAATTAACGGAATTCACAATCCTGATGACGTCGCGCCGTTGGACCCAGGAGTTCGAATGGGATTCCCATTACGACCTGGCCTTGAAGGCCGGCATGGAGCCGGAGATACTTGCCGCGGTTCGCGAGGGGCGCCGTCCAATGGGAATGTCTTCCGATGAAGAAGTGGTCTACGACTTTTGCTCGGAGTTGGCGCAAAACCAGAGTGTGACCGATGCCACTTACGCGCGGGCAGTGAAAAGCTTTGGCGAGATGGGAGTGATCAATCTCACCGGTACCGTGGGCTACTATACCGCGCTGGCGATGATAATGAACGTGGCGAGGACTCCCTTGCCGCCGGGAAAGACCCCCGCCCTGGCAGGTTTCCCACACTAAATTCGGACGGCGTTTACTGCTGTTCAATATGAAAACCTGGCTTTGCAACTTCTAACTTTGAAACTGTGATACCTGTTATCTTGCCCGCCTGATTTCCCCTCTCGACCCGGTTCCCGATACAATATCGGTTTCCGCGTAGGGCGACCTTTTTTTATGGAGTTTGAATGAAGCGGTTTCTCTGGATGGGGTTCGTGCTGTTTGTTTATGTAGTCTGTAGCGGCTGCGGCGACACTTTCCGCCCGATTATCATTCCGAATCCTCCGCAGTTCCCCAACCCAGCGGCGTCCCACACCGTGGTGTCGATCAACGATAACGGAACCCTGGTGTCCGGCACCGCCATGGTGATCGACGTCTCCGGCGACTCGGAGGCGAGCGTCGCCAACGTGGGCCTCGCTCCCGTTCACGCCGTGCAGCAAACCGGCAGCCAGGTCCTGGTAGCAAACCACTCCGTGACCGGTGCGGCGGCCGATTCCCTTACCAAGCTGAACTTCAGCGGCGCGGTGATCTTCAGCACCAGCACCATCAGCCTGCCGGCGAATTCGGCGCCGAACTTTGTGGCTACCACCGAGACGAGCTTCGCCTACGTCTTGATGCCGAATTACTTGGACCCCACCACCAATGTCGTCGTTCCATCGATCCAAGTGGTCAACACCGCGGCCAATAACCTGGTGGCCACCATCCCGGTGGGGAACAACCCGGACGCCATGGCCGAGACTCCGAATGCCCAGAAGCTCTACGTGGCAAACCAGGCCGATAATACGATCTACGGATTCAACACCGCGGACCGGTCTTCGCGGATGATCGTCAACGGTTCGTTCAACGGGCCGCTCTGGTTGGTTGCGCGCTCCGACAGCCAACGGCTGTACGTGCTCAACGGCAATGGAGTCGTAAGCACAGTGGATACCTCCTCCACTTTGGGCCCGGATAGCGTGATCCCTTCCAGCATCAATGCGCCCGGCGCCGCTTACATGCTTTACGACGGGAATAAGAACCGGTTGTACATACCGGGAGGCACCCAGCTGACGATACTGGATGTCTCGCAGTCCATCCCCACGGTTCTTGCGGGAGGCCCGATCACGATCCCTACGGTTGCGCCCAGTTCACGCGGCGCCTCGGACCCTTGTTCGACGACCAGTCCCCAGCCCTTGACGGTGGCCGCCGTCGCGGCTCTGCCGGATGGCAGTCGCGCTTATGTGGGGGCTTACTACGAAGATGCATCCGATAACTTCTGCCCGCAGGTGACGGTGATCGACGCCGCCAGCAACACCATCGAGACTTATCTTGCGATTCCGGGATTTCCCGCCTACGATGCCTTTTGCTCGCCGGCGCAGTCGCAGCGGGCTCCGCGCTTCCGCATTATGATGGCGGCCGGCGGCGACAGTAGCCGTGCCTACCTGTCCAGTTGCGATGGCGGGAATGTCAACTTCATCGACACCTCCACCGACACCTATATCCTGAATGTGCCGGCTCCGATCGGTTCGCGCTTGAACAACCCGCCGCAGAATCCGGTGTTCCTCTTTGCGGGTCCATAAACGTAACGTCGTCAACGGAATGCATGTCGGGTATTTCGCGGCGATAAGGTTGGACGAGCTGCGGAGTCGAGCGACTAACAACTAACGACCGATTTCCTATCCCATGACGGCAGCGCGTTCCACCGCTCGGCAGGGGTGATAGCGCAGCGCCACATTCATGAAGACGTTTCCGCTGGAAGTATTGAAGCACATCACCAGGGCTTCGGTATCTTCACTGCTTTTGCTGCCCTGCTCGGAAGTGTGCAAGGTTGGCGGACGCACGTGAAAGTGAAATCCCTGGTCGTTGAGCGAGGTGATGGCGTTGCCAATGATCTGGTTGGCCAGCTCACAGACCGCCTCGCGTACCAGATCGTCGTCCTCGGAGACTTCGACGCCCGCCAGAAGCGTGGCGAGCTGCACCGCCGGCCCCAGGTCGGCATCAAAAATGATCCGCCCTTCGATCTCGCCCGTGAAGTAAACCTCGGCAGCGATCCCCTTCCGCCGGTAAGCCTCTTCTTCCATGCTCAGATTCTCGATGGAAATGGACGATTGCAGCCCCTGTGCCAGGACGGCATCGGCCGAGTTAATGAAAGGCTGAATCAGGTCCATCCGCATGACTAGGCTCCAGCTCCGGCGCCGCGCGCCGTCGTTCCATCGTCACGCATTACGTACTTGATCACTTCATAAAGAACTTCCGGCTTCACCGGTTTTTGCACGAAGTGGCGCGCTCCCCGCTGCAAGGCGGCCACGATGTTTTCCTGATAACCGACCGACGACACCATTACAATGCGGGCGCTCGGATGCTCGCGTACGATCTTCTCCGCCGCCTCGATGCCTTCCATCTGCGGCATGGTGATATCCATCAGAACGATGTCGGGCGTGAGCCGTGCGTACTCGCTGATCGCCGAAACTCCGTCGCCAGCCTCGCCGACCACCTGCCCGCCAAAGGTTTCGACCATCCGGACCAGGTTCTTGCGGGCGAACACGGAGTCATCCACGATCAAATAGCGCACCGGCTCTCCGTCTTCGCTCCGCTTTACGGGCGCAAACTTTTCCATGGCACTCCTCCACCAACTATCACTTAATCACGAACTACGCACTTTCGGTAGATGACTCTAGTTACCTCCGGCACTGGTCGCCTGCTTAATGTCGGCCGCGTCCCGCCGGCCGGGGTCGGGCCCGCACTGTGCCTGCAAGACCTTGGGCAGATCCTGGAGGTCGGCGACCCTCATCACGTACCCCCGTTCGATGGCCGCCTTGGGCATGCCGAAGACCACGCACGTTTCCTGGCTCTGCGCCACGGTGAATCCTCCCGCCGCCCGGATTTCTCCCAGTCCGGCCGCCCCGTCTTCTCCCATGCCGGTCATCAATACGGCCATGGCTTGCGCGCCAAACTCCTCGGCTACACTGTGGAACAGCACATCCGCCGAAGGACGATGCCCGTTCACCGGGCCCTCATCCCCCAGCACCACCACGTTGCCCAGCGGCAATTTCTTCACTTTCATGTGCCGGTTCCCCGGACAAATCAGCGCC
>JBEKWX010000416.1:0-3467 GCA_049512675.1 Terriglobales bacterium
TGAGCGACGTCCTGATCAAGGTCGCGCGTGACAAGGACACGCGGCGCTGCCTGTTGCTGCTCGGTGAAATCCTGAACACGCCCGGGCTCGCCGACCGCCTGTTCGAAGCTCTGCGTCCGGAACCCGCGCGCGCCACCGGCGCGCCCAGGAGGCGAAACCCGTGACCTGGTCCGATTTTTACTTGACTTGTTTCGCCGTCGGCTTTTTGTTGAGCGCGGTTTTGTTCATCGCCGGCGGACTGCACTGGCATTTGCATCTGCCGGACCTCCCGCATTTTGGGGGAGATGTTGGCGGCCACGTTCTCACTGGCGACGCGGCGGCGACCCACGGGAGCGCTGGCGACGGTACAGCTGAGCACGCGGGGCACGCGGCGCCTGTATCGCCGTTCAACCTCATTACGCTGACCGCATTTCTGGCCTGGTTCGGCGGTACGGGATTTCTGATCACGCGCTTCTCGAGCCTTTGGTTCGCGCTCGGCCTGGCGATCGCCATGGGGGCCGGAATCGTTGGCGCCGCCATCGTGTTCCTGTTCCTGACGCGGGTGCTGATCTCGCACGAGGAAAACATGGACGCAGCCGACTACGAGATGGTCGGCGTGCTGGGACGAATCTCGATGCCCATCCGTCAAAATGGCACCGGCGAAATCATCTACTCGCAGGCCGGCACGCGCCGGACCTGCGGCGCGCGCAGCGAAAACGGCAGCGCGATCGAAAAGGGCGCCGAGATCGTAGTCACACGCTATGACAAGGGCATTGCCTACGTGCGGCTGTGGGAGGAGATGAGCAACGAGGAGCTAAGAGCTAATAGCTAACGGCGGAATTATGAGCGATGCATTCCACCCCGATGTGTTGGCGGAAGAGACGCATTCCGGACGCGCCTGGAGTCTGCTGATCCTGCTGGCGATGATGGGGCTGGTGATGTCATTGTTTCTGGCTCGGACAGGGGCGGTCCTCTGGCCGGTGATCCTCGCAGGCATGGTAGGCCTCGGCGTGTTCGCAATGGCGTGGAGCGGGTTCCAGTACCGTTTCCTGCGGGACCGGGTTGAGATTCGGATGCTCGGATTCCGCCTGCGGTCGATTCCGAGGCAGTCGATCGTGAGTTATTCGATCGAGCCCTGGGCCTTTATTCGCGGCTACGGCATTCGCGGCATCGGGAGCACGCGAGCTTACGTCTGGTGCAACAAGGTGGTGCATATCAGGACTTCGAACGGCGAGGTTTTCCTGGGGCACAGCGATCCAGAACGGATCGTCCGGGATCTGGATATTGTGACGGGCGTTTTGGCGCGCTGTTAGGCAGGCTGCAAGAGCATCGCTTGATATCAGTGCCGTAGAGACGGGGCTCGCCCCGTCTCCTCACGCTGAGAACTGAGAACCGAGAACTGAGAACTGATTTCTAAGGAGGCGATATGTATCTCGGCATAGCAATTGAAATCTGGGTTATCGCGGGACTGATGGTTCTGGCCATCCTGTTCCTGATGAGCATGCTGGCCCGCTTATACCGCAAAGCGGGACCCCATGAAGCGCTGATCGTTTACGGCTTCCGCGGAACCCGCGTGGTCCAGGGTCACGGCACCGTCATCTTTCCGATGGTCGAAAACTGTAAGGACCTTTCGCTCGAACTGATGTCGTTCGACGTGGCCCCGCAGCAGGACCTCTACACCAAGCAGGGCGTCGCCGTCACTGTCGAGGCCGTCGCTCAAATTAAGGTGAAGTCCGACAAGGAGTCCATTCTCACCGCAGCCGAGCAATTCCTCACCAAAAGCGATCAGGAGCGCGAAAGCCTGATCCGCCTGGTAATGGAAGGCCATCTGCGCGGCATCATCGGACAGCTCACCGTGGAAGAAATCGTCAAGCAGCCCGAAATGGTAGGTGATCGCATGCGCGGCACCTGCGCTGACGACATGAACAAGATGGGCCTCGAGGTAATTTCCTTCACCATCAAAGAGGTTCGCGACAAGAACGAATACATCACCAACATGGGCAAGCCCGACGTCGCCCGCATCAAGCGCGACGCCGATGTAGCGACCGCCGAAGCTGAGCGCGACACGGCCATCAAGCGCGCCATGGCCACGCGCGAAGCGGCGGTTGCGAAAGCGCAAGCCGATCAGGAGCGCGTGCTCGCCGAGACGCTCTCCCAGGCCAAGCAAGCCGAATCGCAGCGCGACCTCGAAGTCAAGAAAGCCCAGTACCTCGAAGTCTCGAAAAAGCAGCAGGCGCAGGCCGACAAGGCCTATGACATCCAAACCAACATCATGCAGCAGCAGGTCACCACCGAAAGCGTAAGAGTGCAGCAAGTCGAAAAAGAAGGACAGGTCAAAGTGCAGGACGCCGAAATCAGTCGCCGCGAGAAAGAACTCATCGCGACCGTATTGAAAGGCGCCGAGATCGAGCGTCAGCGCATCGAAACGCTGGCCGCCGCCGAGAAGCAACGCCTGATTGCGGAAGCCGAAGGCCATGCGTCGGCGATTCGCGCGCAGGGAGAAGCCGAGGCCGAAATCATCTTCAAGAAAGGTGAAGCTGAAGCGAAAGCCATGAACGTCAAAGCCGCGGCTTATCAGGAATACAACCAGGCCGCGGTCGTCGACAAACTAATTACCGGATTGCCGGAAATCGTGAAAGCCCTGGCCGCGCCGCTCGCCAACGTGGACAAGATCACCATCGTCTCCACCGGCAATGGCGACTCCGCCGGAATGAACAAGATCACCGGCGACATCACAAAAATGGCGGCGCAGGTGCCGGCGCTGTTCGAAACGCTCTCCGGCATGCCGCTGGCGGAATTGCTGGGCAAGGTGCGGCATATCGGCGACAAATCACCAAAGCCGGAGGAGAAGTAGTGAGTGGAGCAGTCGATGGTCGTTGGTCGTTGGTCGTTAGTCGCTGGTCGTCAGCGATCGTTGTGCGGCCGGGACGCGAACAGCGAAGGACGAATCGCGAACGGCCAACGACCATCGACCAACGACCAACGACTGATTCTTAGGAGGCATCCCGTGCAGGAAGAACTTCACCACGCCAGATCACTCGGGCTGTCCGTCGCCCTCGGAGCCGCCATGGGCGCGGCCCTCGGCGCCGCCACTGGCCACATGGGCCTCTGGGTCGTTGCCGGAATCGCAGCCTACATAGCGATTTCACTGGCAGGCGGCGCCTGGAGTAAGAAACCTAACGAACAACGACGAACGACCAACGACTGACTTACACGAGGTGTTTTATGGCATTACTCGAACGCGTTTCCACCTTAGTCCGGGCCAACCTCAACGACTTGATCGACAAAGCTGAGGAGCCCGAAAAGATGATCAAGCAGGTCATCCTCGACATGAACAACCAGCTTTTGCAGGTCAAAACGCAGGTGGCTATCGCCATCGCCGACCAGCATCTGCTCGAAAAGAAGAAACTCGAAAACGACGAGAAAATCCAGGAATGGATGCGCAAAGCCGAGCTCGCCGTCGACAAAAAACAAGACGACCTCGCCCG
>JBEKWX010000417.1:0-3456 GCA_049512675.1 Terriglobales bacterium
CTGAGGGACTTTCAGGGTCAGGCGGGCGTCACACCCTCCGAAGAGCAACTCGATCAGTTGGGCCAATTGATTATGCGCTCGCAGCGCAACTTCAAGGAGCTGATCGATTCTCTGGATGACGCGGCGCTCGCCATCTCGCTCGATGGAACCCTGCGCACGGTAAACCGGCGAATTACGGAAATTCTCGGCGTTCCTTACTCTCATCTGGTTGGTCACAAACTTGAGGAATTCTTGGGCGCGCCGCTGCATGCGGAGGCGGCCGGAGGCCTGCCACGGTTTCTGGAGAAGCGGAACTGGTCGGGAGTGGTCGAGGTCCGCCTTAAGAACGATTCCCGGCGGCTTTACTACGACTGCGTGGTTAACGCCATCGTCAAGGGCGGCGAGGTCACCGGGGCCAGTGTGCTGGCGCGCGACGTCACCGCACACCACGAGAAGGAACGGCGCTTCACGCAGCTCTTCGAATCTCTGCAGGAAGGTGTGTACATCAGCAATTCGAAAGGCAAGCTGCTCGAGGTAAACCCGGCGCTGGTCTCCATCCTGGGATATGACAGCAAAGAAGATTTGCTCAACCTGCCCCCGGAACAGCTCAATGTTGATGCTGGTGGCGATCCGGTTCTGGGACGCGGAGGAAGCCAGAGCGGCCGCACCCGCACTCGCGAGGTTCGACTGCGAAGAAAAGATGGCGGAGTAGCGGTGTGCGTGGATACCTCGAGCGGCGTGATGGAAGAGGGACGGATTGTCCGTTACCAGGGCACGCTGGTAGATGTCACCGAGAAGCGCACGCTGGAGCAACAGTTGCGGAGGCAGGAAGAGTTCCGCCGGCACCTGCTGGAAAGTTTCCCGGATCTGATTCTGGTGCTCGATCTGAAGGGGCAGTACACCTTCGTGAGCGCGCGCATCGGCGAACTCCTCGGGTACGGACCGGAACATCTCATGGGCAAGAACGTCGAAGAGACGGAGAATGCTCCACCGGAACTGGCCGAACTCTACCGCACCGTAGCGACCGGTGAGAGTTCACTGACCTCACGCGAGTATGGTTCCCGGCACCGCGACGGCAGTTGGCGCACCATGCTGGGCATGGCGAGTCCTTTGCTGGATGCCGAGGGCAAGCCGGCGGGCGTGATCATCTCCGTCCGCGATGTGACGATGGAGAAAAAACTGGAGCAGCAGATTATTCAGAGCGAGCGTCAGGCAGCCATGGGTCAGATGATCGGCGGATTCGCCCACGAACTCAACAACCCGCTGACCAGCATTCTAGGCATGGCGGAATTGCTGCAGGAAGGCGATATCAGCGAAGGCGCCCGAAAACAAATTGCGATTCTGCACCAGCAGGCGAGGCGCGCCGCCGAAATCGTCCAAAACCTGCAATACTTCGCCCGCCCCCCGGCTCCGGGACGCAGCCAGGTCAATCTGAACGAACTCGTGCAACGCACCGTGCAGATGCAGGCGTATCCGCTGCGCAAGAGCAACATTACGGTGGATTTTCTGCCCGAACCGGCGATCCCCGCGATCATGGCCGATCCCAATCAACTGATGCAGGTCTTCTTGAATCTTCTGCTGAATGCAGAACAGGCCATCCGCGAAAACCGCGAGAAAGGCACGATTCGTGTGCGCATCGGGCGCAAGCCCGATTCAGTATGGATTGTGTTTCAAGACGATGGCCCGGGAATCGCGCCCGAAAACCTGGCGCACATTTTTGATCCTTTCTTCACCACCAAGCGCCCCGGCCGAGGAACCGGCCTGGGGCTGAGCATCTGCAAGACCGTACTGCGCGAGCATGGAGGAAACATCGAAGCAGCAACCGCACCGGATGGAGGCGCGCTGTTCACAATCACGCTGCCAGTCACGGCGGCAGAATCGGGAACGGCCGCGAAGTAAGGCGGGGTTGCTCCAGCACGGTTCTGAGTGTAATCCTCTGTTAACGTCAGTTATGATTCGGACAGAGACCCTCCTCCCAGTGTCCCTGCTCAGTCAAGGGGCAGAGAGTGTCGGCTTTGAGTGTGGACCTTCGCCAGATTGTCTCCTCCGCGCCGGATTTGCCCCGTATCGCCTTGTACAAAACGACCAACGACGCTTATAATCCCCTCGTCTCGCTGGCCCTCGGCCAATCATTCCCAAATCGAAAACCTGGAGGAAACTTTGAAAAGCACCTGCACACTGTTGCTTGCTTTGCTCGTGTTCGTTTCTATTTCTGCGGCGCAGAGCGCGCCTGCTGCGCGCACCGACGTTTACCACGTGCACTTTGCCAAGGCTGCTCTCGGTAAGGCCGTCGAGCAGGGCAACTATTTAAAGACTGTCGACCCCAATGTACCCATGTCCGCACATCACATCGTCCTGCGCCACCAGGAAGGGCAAGATTGGGACTATGTGGAAATCGAGCATATCGGAACCAAGGCCACCGTGGAAGCCAAAGGTACCCCGACGCCTGCCGCCGTGGGTGAGTTGTACGCCTGGCACGACGATACTTTTGTCAACGGCCCTTCCTGGCCCGAATTCAGTAAAGCTCTGGGCATTGACGAGGGCTCGGCCGCGAAAACTGCAGGATCGGTCTATCTGGTCTCCGTCTATCGCGCTGCTCCGGGACATCGCGATCAACTGGAAAAGTCACTCAGCCAAACCTCCCCCGGCGACACCGCCTCTGGAACGGTACTGATGCAACATCTGGAAGGCGGCGCATGGACTTACCTTACTGTCGTCCGCTACAACTCATGGCAGGACTTTGCCACTGGCGAGAAAAATGCCATGGCGGATACGCTCAAGCCTGACGGTGGTTGGATGCAACTGCGCGAGCATTCCACCTATCACAACGACACGCTGACCGACCGCATCGCTCCGTAGCTGGAAACGAAACGTTGTTGCGACAGATTTCTCGAACTGTTATTTCCAAACCGCCCGGCTCCAGCCGGGTTTTCTTTTGAAACATGAGAGAAAGAGAATAGACGCTTGTAGCTTAGCTGCAAGAAGTTGACATGCCCCGAAGTAGTTGGCGAAACATCGCGATTACACTCAAAACCCGGCTCTAGACCATCCTACCGCTCCACAGTCCGTAGCCACAGCGTTCCCCCGCGCCCAGGCAAAGCGCAGCAATTCCGCGGTGCACGTCGCGGCGAATCATTTCGTAGATCAAGGTAACAAGCACACGGGCTCCGCTGGCCCCTGCGTCGCTTGAAAATCGTCTCTCATCATGGAGCGTGACAAGCATCGCGAGGTTCTCGACGCGCAACCCCGCCGGCATCCGAACGACGCTTTCGGCTGAAACGTGCGCGCGGCAGAAACAACGTGAAGGGAGAACAAGTGAGCACGAGTTGTGATCTCGAGCGAATTTTTCTTCGCGGCGCGAGTCGCGCTGGTGACTTTGGTACAGCGTTGCACGCACCCGTTTCAATCATTTTTCTCTTGACTTCGTTCTGCATTGACTCTATACATCAATCAGTTGCAACAAAACACCGTTGCGAA
>JBEKWX010000418.1:0-5808 GCA_049512675.1 Terriglobales bacterium
ACCTCGGCGAAATCCTCATCTATCTTTCGTATGCGATCATGTCCACCTTGGGCGTCAATTCCTCGAGAGAGGAAGGACAAAAGTCTCGCCCGCCACGCGGGTTTCGCCGAATATAAGAGTCGAACCGGACTGCTCTTTCCAAAAGTATTTCAGGTTGCGAGGGAGTCGGCATCGCACACCTCTTAACGATTGCTGGCGGCTTTGATCTGAGTTTGTGGCTTGGTTGTGGAATTTCTTACTCGTTGCTTTCGATTCGACTCACGATGCATGAAATCGAACAACCAATGCTAGCGTGAAGTTGACCACGAAGAGCAAGTGAAATAACACGTGCAGAAGGTTCGGACGCGGATTGTCGCCCCGTGCTGGAAATATGTGACGTGTCCCGGCATACATTCGCGAGTACTCGCCTTTCTTCTTTTCGTCGGCTCCGAAGAAATATGGCACGTACCACATGGTGATTGCTGAAAGCAGCGTGAGTCCGCAATAGATCACCCGGTAATCGCCAACGATCTTGGGTTCCGACCTGCCCCAGAACCACAGCGCAGAGCCGACCGCTAGAGCGGGAAATACAGCGTTGATGGCAGTCGCTAACGCCAGCTTGCCACGCCCAACTACGGCGTGCACCTGCCGACCATGTGTCCACCCCGGAATGTCAAGCCAATCGTGGGACACCACGACTGCAAACTGCAACGCAATCAGACATGCAAACAAAGTCTCGATCTTGGCGCTCATTGGAACATTACGCATCAGGTCGGATCACGGGGGACTCGTCTCGGCAGCAAACACCATACCGCTGCCAGAGCCGAAACCACGGGCTGTGCGCGAGCAAATCGTCGTGCCGCCGATTCACAGCCGCGAGGTCGCTTGCGCTCAGCGGTCTG
This sequence comes from Terriglobales bacterium, assembly GCA_049512675.1. Taxonomy (GTDB): domain Bacteria; phylum Acidobacteriota; class Terriglobia; order Terriglobales; family Acidobacteriaceae; genus Acidiflorens. The sequence goes on from JBEKWX010000418.1 coordinate 882, forward strand.
GTGTCCGGCACGGCGAAGATGCGCTCCAGTCGCTCGATTTCGGCGATGGTCTGTTCAGCATCCATCCGTCACAATATCTAACATAAGCACGGCAACGGTCAAACGAAACGGCATCTGGTAGTGGTACAGTTTGAACCTACGCGGCAGGATAGTGGTGCCCGCTGCCGTGATCTCTGGAGGCAAGAATGAAGGCATCTATGTTTTATCGAATCGCTTCCGTTCTTCTGCTGCTATTTGCCGCCGGACATACGTTTGGGTTTCGCCAGAATAACCCGGAATGGGGAGCGGACGCGGTTCTTGAATTAATGCGCTCCGTCCACTTCGACGCGCAAGGGTTTACCCGGACTTATTGGGATTTCTTCAGCGCGTTCGGGCTTTTTTTCTCCGTGTTTCTCTTGTTCGCTGCGGTATTAGCGTGGCTGCTGGGGGGACTTCCGGCAGAGACCTTGGCCCGGGTGCGCAGCATTGCTTGGGCGCTCGCCATTTGCTTTGTCGGAGTCACGGCTTTGAGTTGGAGATACGCCTTCACCACCCCCATCGTTTTCTCAGCCCTGATTACAGTGTGTTTGATTGCGGCAGCATTGCTTTCAGCGAAGCAGGTTTCCATGCCTCCATTGCGATAGTAAGGTGAGAGGATTCAAACTCTACCACCTCCCGACTTCGACTACTATGCCGCCTCCGCGCCCACGCTGCAATGTGCGCCTTCCGAATCCACGAACTGCGCCAGCACCCCGCCGAAATCCTGCTTTTTCGGGGGCATGGTGAAGAGCACACCCTTGGCGCTCATTTCCCGGTAAAAAGCCTCGACATCGGCAACGGTGAAACCTAATTCGACCTTTCCAGCCGGATTCTTTTCTGAAGCCGGGTGCAGCGCGAGAGTGGTTTCTCCCGTTACAAACTCACTCCAGCCCGGCGACTCGAACTTGAGTTCAAGACCGAGCACATCGCGGTAGAACGTCACCGCTTTGCCCATGTCAGCCACGAATTTGATAACGTATCTAAGCTGTGTTACTTGCATTTGAACCCTCCGCTGTATGACGAACGCTAATTATCCATATGCGATATGGCGACCGCAAACCGAAGCGCCTCAGGTCGCGTTGCTTTAGCGTTACAAACTGGATGAGCCATCCCGTTGCAATTCCAAGAGGAGTCGTATCCCACGATAAAAATTCTCCTTGCGGTAGGCTGTTCCCCAACGATCTAAGATCACACGCAATTCCCTCTGCGCGTTCCGAATCGCAACTCGCGCCCTTGGTCTGCCAATCCGCAAACGTTTGAGTGAACGGAGGCCCTCGGCAATCTCTGGCTCCATCCGCTTGCGCGAACGCCGCGCATTTCCTATCCAGCGAGGCGGGATATTCGCTCGGAACTTCAAGTAGCCGCGAACGACGGAACCTGCGCTTGACGTAAATAGCTTTGCTTCCCTAGGCATAAAGCTAACCTCCTGAATCTCGCGCCTCACCTAGATGGTTTGCGCCTTTTCACACGCCAGAGCGCATCCATCCCAGACTTGGAAGTTATGATAACTGGATGCGAGCAGGATTGGGCTAATCGCCTTGGAATCGGGATCGAGTCTTTGACCGATTTTGACCGATTGTGGCGTCTAATCCCAAACCTCAGAGCGGCCGGGAATGCGGCTGCTCCCCAGACCGAGAACAGCAGCACGTAAACCTCGTGCACGGAAATACCGATGTTTTCAAGGGACCAACGAACCACGAAAGCGCCTGTGATTCCGAGGAGAATGTCCGCCCCTGTCCCGAATCCGTCGTCCGCCGCGATCTTGCCACCCGCCCAACCCGCCAGTGCTGCGACAAGTAGCCAAATGGAATAGAACATTCCCGACCTCGATAAACTATGCGGACTGTTTTCTTGCCCCTATTTCCTCAAGCACGTGCAAGGACTGGAGCGCATCATCGAGAACTTGGCGCTCGGACGGATCGGAGAGATTTTCTTGCGCCCGTTCGCAATCGCACTACGGGCTCGCAAAATCCGCTTGGGCAATTTGGCGTTATCAAATTCCAGAATCGCGTCTTGGTAGAGCACCTGCCACAGCGGGGCAGTGGGCTCCCCAGAGGAAAAACGAGCGGTTGACATAAGGGCAGACCCCCAGATTGGAAAAGAGTCTAGCGAGCGGGCGATAGCTATGTCAATACGTTAGCGCACACAAGGACCTTGCGGGGTTTGTGCAGCGCCACGCAGGAGCCATTCCCTCGGCGCAGACCCTGACCGTGGACTGGAATTGCGGCCAAGCGATGATGGTGAATGCCCCCGCAGCCGCAACCTCGACAAGGGTGACCGAACAAGGGCAGGAGGGTGACTTCCTAACTTCAGCCATGCACGCAAGTTCACTCCGCTCATGACCATGCAGAAAACATTCGCAGGAATGAAGCCTAACTGATCTGTTTTGAGCCCGATAAAGCACACAATCACACTATTGAGGGCAGCCAGCGCCCAGCCTTCCCAGCATCGCCGCCCAACCAGAATTGTGGACGCGATGGTTAACACACAAGACACGTAATCAAGCCGCAACACAGATGAAATACCTCCAAGAGCATTGTGTGGGAAAGGTGTGGCTCTTGAATGTGATCATGCCCTTTGCTAGATAACCGAGGTCACTTTGATCGGGATCAGATTCCTTTGCCATACCCGCTGATTTAAGCGGGTGCTCGCCTTGTTCGACCGCTCCCAGAGCCCCGGTTGTCGCGGGACGGACGCAGCAACTTCGACCGTTGACCACATCGCCTTCGAGATACCGCTCGCTGATTTCGCAGACGAACGGAAGAGACTGGAGTCTTTGGGGCTCCATGTCGAGACCACCGAACACGCATGGGTGCATTGGCGCTCTCTTTATGTGGACGATCCGGAGGGTAATCAAGTGGAGCTAGTCTGCTACGACGAGAGTGTGTAAGAACCCGGCTAAATTACGGAACAATGGAGCAAGGCGAGCTTCGTTGCAGTTCCAGTCATTTGCCAAGCAGCACCGGGAAAGCGAGAGTGGTGTGCCTGTTCGGTACGCAACTTTTCACTGTTCGGATTGTTTTGGATGACTACTGGAAAGAGTTCACAGTAAAGCCAACGGAGACATTGAGAAGCTGCCATCACGCGAATAATGAGGGGGGCGCGGGCGGGGAAAGTGCTCGCCCACACTCGCTTTACTTCTTTGGCTGCGATTCGGGTTTCTCCTGCTTTGGTGCGGGAATTTGCCCCTGCTCGCTGGTAGGGGGAACGATGCCCTTGATCCTCATGTAGGTGACGAGGTTTCCGTAGTGCTCCATATTGTGACCGATGTTGACGCTCAGCACGGAAAATTTTGGCACATCGTTTCCGAAAAACTTTACGGTCTGGGTAGCTGCGGCGTCGGTCATGGCATCGTAAACCTTGTCGCAATATGCGAATCCGTCTTTGAGTGCCGCGACGAGATCGGCTTTCGACGTTTTGGTCTTCTCGATTTTCAGGTCAGGATTTTTCTCGCCGGAAGCCGTGGAGCAGAAAAGATACTGGGCATCGGCGAGATGTCCGATGATCTGTCCATAAGTGCGTACCGTATCGACGGGCTTGAAGCTGTAATTCTCCTCGGGCATTTTTTCGGCGGAACGGAGCAGGATTCCCTTGGTTCTTTCATAGCCGCGCTTATTGATGCCGCTGAAGGGATTGTCGGAGGGCTGCTTTTCAGAAAAGGCGGGTAGGGCAAGAAGACACAGCAGAATTATGGGCAGAAGCTTTCGCATGGGTTCCCCTTTTCGATTGGTATACAAGGGTAGCAGAAAACCGTTGACGCCCTAAAATAAAGAAAAGGAGCAAGGCATGAGATTCAGCATAAAGGGGTCTGGCTTTGGCAGGGAATCCTGTGGGGATTAGCATGCTGAGCATGGGTTTTGGCAAACTTGATCTGGGACGGCTATCGTCAGCGATTCCTGCTGACTAATATCATCGGTCTATCCCGGCTCGCGACTGCTCCGAGGGTTTCGCCATTAGGCACGACACCGCCTTCGCCGAACTGATTGCTGTGGCTATCCAGCCTGTGGAGTCAACCACGCTCACTTCCTGTTTGGTGCCCATCATCATAGAATTACGTTCCCGGAACGCTAACTTTTCTCGGAACAAAACCAAATACACGTGAACAACGCTGAAGAAGTGATGGCGCGAATCGGGTTTGAGAAAGTCACGAAGAACTGCACCTGTCCAAGACCATCTAGGAAGAGGTAAGGAAGACATCGCCGAAACTGGCCCGAACCTATAGATGCAGGCCAAAGGCCCGACCCCGAAAACAGGGGGCGAAAGGCCGCATAAAACGGACTCAAAATTTGACCCCTTCCGTACCACCGGGTAGGCGAGGACTTGGGAAAGCCTGAAATCACGGGATTTGCCCTTCCCAGCGTCCATCGGTGCGCCCCTCGTTGACTCGGCTTCCTCACATCCTTAATATTGCAATCCAGCTTCCTGCGCCCACCATGATCGGTCAAACCATCTCGCACTACCGCATCATCGAGAAGCTTGGTGGTGGTGGGATGGGAGTTGTCTACAAGGCTGAGGATGTGAAGCTCAGTCGCTTCGTCGCCCTCAAGTTCCTGCCCGACGACGTAGCCAAAGACCCGCAGGCACTCAGCCGCTTTCAGCGCGAAGCCAAGGCTGCGTCGGCATTGAATCATCCCAATATTTGCACGATCTACGAAATTGACGACCAGCATGGTCTAGCGTTCATCGCCATGGAATTTCTGGACGGCATGACGCTGAAGCATCGCATCGGTGGCAAGCCGATGGATGTTGAGGAATTACTGTCGCTGGGCATCGAGATTGCCGACGCCCTCGATGCCGCGCACTCCGCTGGCATTGTTCATAGGGACATCAAGCCCGCAAATATCTTTGTCACCAAGCGTGGGCATGCCAAGATTCTCGACTTCGGTTTGGCGAAGGTCTCTCTCAAGCC
>JBEKWX010000419.1:0-3450 GCA_049512675.1 Terriglobales bacterium
TTCTCCGCTACGGCGGCGGTCTGAATCACATTTTTGGCGGCGGCTTTGCCAGTTTCCTGGCGCTGGGACCCGCGGTCAATGCCGGCGTGGGCGACTGCAACGCAACCTGCTTATCGCTTCCCCTCGGCGCCAGCAACCCTCTCAACTATCCAGCAAACACGGTGCAACTGGGCAACGGACAAGGCTACGATTCGGAAATTCCAGCCTTCGGGTTTCCCGCCGGCGGCTCTGGTCCTGACAATCGCCTGTCTTTCTATTTCGGCGACGCTTGGAAGATTAAGCCGAATCTGACCTTGACCTATGGCCTGCGCTATGTGCGTGATACCGGGCGCTCCGACTCCGATCTGGGTGCGATTCCGAATTTTCCCTTCGGCGCGAACCTGGGCGGTCGGGTCAATCAACCTAATAAGAACTTTGCTCCGCAGATCGGGGTCGCCTGGGATCCAAGGCACGACGGCAAGACGGTGCTGCGCGGCGGCATTGGACTGTTCTACGAGAACTCGATCTGGAACAATATCGAGTTTGACCGGCCCGCGCGCCTGCCGAGTGGACTGTTCCTGGCCAACCCGGATGTCTGCTCAAGCGGCAGTCCCGTTACACTCTCTTTGCCGACAGGCGGGACCGTCACGCCAAGCTTTTGCGGCGAGCCTATCGGACAGGCGGCCCCAGCAATTCTGGCTCTTCAGCAACAATACCAGGCAGCCACGGTTGCCGCGGGGCCGGCCAGCAATCCGTCCTATATCAACAACTCACTTGCGGATGCTCTCGATGCCACTGGCACAGATCTGCTCGCCCCGAACTACGTCAGTCCTCGTTCCGTGCAGATGAACTTCGGCATCCAGCGCGAGATTCGCCCCGGGATGGTGGTCACAGCGGATTACCTCCGCAACATCGAGACGCACACCTTGCTCGCTATCGACACCAACCACGTCGGCGATGCGCGCTTCTTCAACCTTGCTGCGGCGCAGAACGCTATCGCGACTACCACGGCTCAATTTAATTGTGCGGGAGGTTATTCAGCCGCAGCAATTGACTGTGCGATTGCAGCCGGCGCCACCATGGCAAGCTTCGCGGCACCGAAATTCGACGCCAACAACAACCCGCTTTCGGGCGGACTCGACTCGGGATATTCCTCCCTCGGCGGATTTCCAGCCGCCTTCACTTGCGGACCGAGTGGGCTCATATGTCTCACACCGGCGACGGGCGCTGCGTTCCCCGGCATCAATGCCAACGTCGGCGCCAACCAGATGCTGTTCCCCAGCGGCCGCGCGGTATACAACGGGTTGCAGCTTACCTTCAAACAAGATCTGAAGACTCCCACCCGCTACATTAAGGCCATGAACTTGCAGGTCTCTTATTCGCTGTCGAAATACGTGGCCATGGCAACGGACAACGATTTCATCAACATTGCCACTGACTTCAACCACCCGCTGCGTTACATTGGTCCCAACGGGTTGGACCGCAAGAATCAGATTTCGTTTGGCGGATCGATGGATTTGCCCTACAGGTTCCGCCTCGGTTTGATCAGCCATTTCTACAGCCCGCTGCCGGTGACTCCCACGCTCAGTCCCACTGGACTTCCGGGGGGAATTTTTGTGACCGACATAACCGGCGACGGCACTGGCGATGGCAGCTTTGGATCCAACGGCGGCTATGGAGATGTGCTGCCCGGAGCCGGCATCGGTTCTTTTGGCCGTAGCATCAAGGCCAACAACATCAACACCGTGATCCAGAATTACAACAACAGTATCGCCGCCGGCGCGCCCACGCCCGCCGGCCAGACCCTGATCAACAACGGTCTGTTCACTCTGGGGCAACTGGCTGGACTCGGAGGGGTGCAGCAACCCGTCCCGCTGGCGCCGACAAATGAAGCCAACATGGGCTGGCTGCATGCCATGGACCTGAGCCTGAACTGGATCTACAAATTCAGGGAGAACATCGAACTGGAGCCGGGAATTTCCTTTTACAACGTAATGAACTTCGCCAATTTTGACGGCCCGGCAAGCCCGCTGAGCGGCGTGTTGAGCGGAACTCCCGGCACCATCAATGGCACCCCCGGCGAGCAGCCTGCCAGCAACCGCCTGGGCCTGGGATCGGGCGTCTTCGCTCTCGGCTCGCCACGCGCGCTCGAGTTCACATTGAACCTGAAGTTCTGACGAGCACAGGTCTGCCTTCCGATGCAGCACCAATGCATCAGGCGTTCTTGCTGGAGCCTGGTTCCGTTCCGCGTGCCCGCACCAGAATCACGGTGGCGTCGTCGCGCAGCCCCTTGCCATTCGCAAATTTCATGACATCCGCCAGCAGACCATCCAGCGTAACGTCGGGTGATTGCATTTGGGCGAGAAGCCTCTCCGGGCCGTATTCTTCCCCGGAATCGATGTCAGCTTCGGTGATTCCGTCGGAATAAAACGCGATGCGCGAATGCTCGCCGAGCGTCACTTCCGTCTCCGAGAACTTGCTGGCTGAAATTCCCAAAGGCAAGCCATGCTCGTGATTGATCCAGCGATGGCCGCGAGGCTCGATCAGAAGCGGCGCCAGATGCCCGGCATTCGCGATCCGCAAGACGCGGCTGGACGGGTCGAGTTCGGCATACACCATGGTGACGAAGCGGCCGCTGGGAAAATCTTCGATCATCATGTTGTTGAGACGCGTCAGCACCTCGGCGGGTCCAGACCCGGTTTGCGCCAGCGAACGCAACATGCCGCGAGACGCGGACATGAGAAGCGCCGCCGCTGTGCCCTTGCCCGAAACATCGGCTAGAACCAGACCCCAGCGTCCGTCCCGCAGCGGAATGAAGTCGTACCAGTCGCCGCCGACGGAGCTCGCCGGAACCGAAAGCCCCGACACCGAAAACCCTGGAATCAGCGGAGAGCTGCGGGGCAACAGGGCCTGCTGGATCGAGCGGGCTTCTTCGGCTTCGCGGCTCATGCGCTTGCGCTGTTCGCGCTCATCGCCAAAGCGCCGGGCGTTGTGTACCGCGACGGCCACGTGAGCGCACAATCCCTGCAACAGCCTTAGTTGGTCTGGGCAGAAGGCATTTAGCTCGCAATGGGAGGCGGTGAAAACTCCTACCAGATCGCCCTCGCGTTGCAGCGGGATCGCAACTTCAGAGCGCGTGCCCGGCTCGCAGGCCACATAATAGGGGTCGCGAGCGACGTCGGGAGCATAGTGCATTTTGCCAGTGGCCGCGACGTGCCCCACCATTCCGGCGCCTTTCTTGAGGTGATGGCCCTTGTGGTAAAGGGTGCAGCCGTGAACGCCGACCAGTACGAATTCATCCTGATCAGGATCGCGGAGATAAAGGTTAATTTCGACACAGCCGAGCGACGCCGCAACCTCATCGACGATCCGCGGAACGAGTTCTTCAAGGTCGAGAGTGGAGGTGATCCGTTGCGCGAATTTCTGCAGGCGCACCAGTTCCGCTACCCTGAGAGCGGCTGCTTCAGGTAC
>JBEKWX010000420.1:0-3449 GCA_049512675.1 Terriglobales bacterium
CTCTTTCGCAAGGTGATGCTCAATTCGGCCGCCTTCATCATCGGCTTCAGCATCGTCTTCATCACGTTGGGCGCGATCTCGACCGAAGTCGGCCAGATCCTTGCACAGTACAAATCGCTGCTGGCCCGAATCGCCGGTGTGGTCATCATTCTCTTCGGTCTTCACCTGACCGGCATATTTCAGATCAAAGCGCTGCTGGCCGACACTCGACTGCATGGCCTCAAAGGCAGTTCTTCCGCGTGGGGCGCGTTTGTCATTGGATTTGCTTTCGCTTTTGGATGGACGCCGTGCGTCGGTCCGATTCTCGCGGTTGTGCTTGGATTCGCCGCCGCTCAGGACACCGTCTGGAAAGGCATCTTTCTTCTGGCCATCTACTCGGCCGGACTGGCTGTGCCTTTTCTGCTGACTTCGCTTGGCATCGAGCGTTTTCTAAAGTTTTACAACCGCTTCAAATTCCACATGCATGCCGTGGAAGTAGCGAGCGGTGGATTGCTGATCATATTGGGCATTTTGCTGGTGATGGGCCGTTTCGCGCTCATCTCCGGCTATTTCTCGTTTTTGAATCGCTTTGCGCTGTAGGAAGCGGTCCTGATTTTCCGTAGAGACGGGGCTTGCCCCGTCTCTCTCTGCGGCGGTGGGAGACGGGGCAAGCCCCGTCTCCACGCGCAAGTTTGTTGGCGCAACGCACTTCAGTAGCCAAGTGAAGTTCGAGGTTATCATTCGAGGTTAGCACTCGAGGTTATCAGTGAAAAGAAATCCTCTGATTCTGTTCTTCATCGCCTCCGTTGTCGCGGCGATGCTGTTCGCCGGCATTCGCATGGCTCGCGACAACCGCGCGAACGGTTCCGCCAATGGACAACTCATCGGCAATTTGGCGCCTGACTTCGTACTGCAGACGCTCGATGGCAAGAACCTCAAGCTCTCCGATCTTCGCGGCAAAGCCGTGCTGCTCAATTTCTGGGCGACATATTGCGGTCCCTGCAAGATCGAGATGCCGTGGTTTGTCGAGCTGCAAAAGGAATACGGCCCGCAAGGATTCCAGATCGTCGGCGTAGCCAATGACGACGCCAGCACCGAAGACATCGCGAAATTCGCGCGGGAAATGGGCATCAATTACCCCATTCTGATCGGCAAAGACGCGGTCAGCGTTAGCTACAAGGTCAGTGTGCTGCCGACCACTTTTTTTCTGGATCGCGACGGCAAGCTCATCGCCCGCGAATTCGGCTTGGTGAGCCGCAGCGTGTTCGTGGAGCACATCAAGAAGGCCATGGGCCAGGGCCGGGCGGTACAGGCTCAGAAGTAACTACGAACCGTAGCTAGAGCTGGAGTACCCTAGAGCTAGGTTAAGCAATGAAGGTGTTTTTCGCGAGCGCGCTTCTCCTGTTCACCGCGTGGGCTTGGGCGCAGGACGATCTCGGCGGCCCGCAAGGTCTGGCCGTAAAGATGGCGCCCGCTCCGGTCTTGACCGCCGTGCAGGGCAAACCCGCCACCGTGTCACTTCAGTTCCGCGTCGCCAGCGGATACCACATCAATTCCAACCAACCGAAGTCGGAGTTCCTGATTCCGACCGTGCTCAAGGTCGAAGCCACCACCGACATTGTCATCGGCAAAACCACCTACCCGGAAGGCCAGGATATGAGTTTCGCTTTCGCTCCCGACGAAAAGCTCAATGTCTACACCGGAGATTTCAAAATCGATGTGCTGGTGCGTCCACTGCACTCCGCGCAACCCGGCAAATACGTCATCCGCGGAACTTTAAAATACCAGGCCTGCGATAACGCAGCCTGCTATCCACCCAAACAGTTACCGGTCAGTTTTGATGTGAAGATCGCAAAGGCGCCGCCAGCACCCACCAAGAACCCCGCCCAAAGTCCGCACGCGCACTAGCGGAGAGTCGGGCGTCGCGCCCGTCCGCAGACGAAAATTTCCGGCCGCAGTCTTCTGCTTGAAGTCATCTGCTTGAAGTTATCTGACAGGCGGGCCAACTCTGCGCGGAATGCGAAGAACGAATCCAGCAGGACCGGCGTCGCCATTGCCGAAAACCAGCGATGCTCCGGCGGTTTCGAGCACACGCCTGGCGATCGCCAGCTTCACCCTGCGCAAAGTTGAGATTGACGCTGATGTTGTCCTCGCCCGATCGCGAGGCGGCGGGCTGGTTGGGTTCTTTTCCGCTTCACGCAAATTCGTCTCGCGAAAATTCGTCTCGCGAAAATCAAGCTCGCGAAAGCCGCGTTCGCCTTCAACCCGCAGCACCGTCCCCGCCGGGCCCTCCCCCAGCAGAAGCATCACTTTACCGCGCACCGCTTGCGCTTCGATCGTCGTCCCAATCAAATACTGCAAAGCCAGCCGAAGTCGCGACTCCGGCACCGGCAATTTGGCCGTACAGGTGCCTGCCAGGCGCAACTGGATGCCACGCACCGCCGCGATCGAGGATAGTTCTTCGATCACGCTCCTCAGGGCAGGTTCCAGCGCGACCGGGCAAATTTCCGGGCCCGGATGCTCGGCGTCAAGATACTCCCGCATCAGCTGGATCATGCCGATGACTTTTTCCGTCTGTTGCAGAGCTACCGCAACACTCGCCTGCTGCTGCTCCGCGACTTGCTCGATCGAGAGGTCGAGCGGGAGTTGCAGCGAAAGCTCGAGCGAACAACGCAAACCGGTGAGCGGCTGGCTCAGCGAGTGCAGCAATTCGCCGAGCACGTCCGGGCCTTGCGGCAATCTCGGGAACGAATGCGAGTTCGTGCTCATGCCGATGCTCCGTCAGGACTCATCTGATAACCCACCCCGCGAACCGTGTGAATCAAAGATGGCGAGAAGCCGTCGTCCACCTTGCGCCGCAGATAGTTGATGTAAACATCCACCACGTTGGTCGTGGAATCAAAGGTCAGGTTCCAGACGTGCTCGATGATCATCGCCCTCGTCAGACGGCGACCGGCATTGCGCATCAGGTATTCGAGCAGCGCGAATTCCTTGGTCGTCAATTCAATGTGACGCCCGGCGCGCTCCACTTTGCGTTCCACGCGATCCAAACATAGATCGCGGACGGTGAGCACCGATTCCGATGGCAGGTGGCTGCGCCGCAATAACGCCCGGGCGCGGGCCGACAGTTCGAGATAGGAAAAGGGCTTTACCAGATAATCGTCCGCTCCCGAATCGAGGCACTGCACGCGGTCTTCGACCCGACTGCGCGCGGTGAGAATCATCACCGGCAAGTTCGCCTTGCGCTGCCGCAAACTTTTCAGAACCGACAACCCGTCAGCCCCCGGCAGGTTCAGGTCAAGCACCACCAGATCGTAGTCAAACTCCATGGCCATCGAACGGCCCTGGTTGCCCTCGTGGGCAACATCCACCGCATGATGTTCCGCTTCCAGCCCTTTCCGGATAAAGCTGGCAAGTGCCGCATCGTCTTCCACAATAAGGATTCTCATGAGCGTCTTCTAAGTCGGCTA
>JBEKWX010000421.1:0-3445 GCA_049512675.1 Terriglobales bacterium
GTGATCAATCCGAAGAAGTCCGTGTTGACCGAGAAGTTTTCTGTAGTGCTCGAAGAAGTGGGCCGGGCGCTGGATGTGATTGCGAAAAAGCTGATGGAGAAATCTCATGGGGAAAGAGAACTGAAGAAATGAAGTCACTCGCGCTCCTGCTTCTGCAACTTTACAAACGGTGGATTTCCCCAGCGTTCCCTCCGTCGTGCCGTTATGTGCCGACGTGTTCGGAATACGCGATGGAAGCGGTGGAACGCTATGGCGCATTGCGCGGAGGCTTCATGGCGGCGTGGCGAGTGCTGCGGTGCCATCCCTTGGCAAAGGGCGGGTATGACCCAGCAGTGAAGTATCCGGCGGTGGACATCAAGGATAACGATCAAAACCGCGGACAACTGTGTCCGCGCCACACTGGACTGATTGTGAGCGACTGATTTGGCCGAATTTAATAATCCTCAACAAGAACCCGGGATGGAGCGCAAGCTGCTCTTGGTCTTCGCGCTGACCTTCCTGGTCATCATGCTTTTTCAGCCGCTGTTGAAAAAGTATGGACCGCAACCGCCAGCGAAACCGGAGAGTTCCCAGTCGCCGCCCGTCCAGAATCAGGCGCAACTCCCTTCGCAAGCTCCAACCCAGCTCCCAACCGCGCCCAGTGCATCCGCAAAGAAAAAGGCGCCGCCATCGGCTCCGCTGCAGGCGGCAACCGAGTCGGAGACGGTGATTGAAAATGATGTCTACCGGATCGTGTTCACCAATCGCGGCGCCCGGGTGAAGTCGTGGGTGCTGAAAAAATACACCGACGACAAAGGTGGTCCGCTGGAACTGGTGAATAGCGCGGCGGCAGAGAAGTATGGCTATCCGCTGACCTTGTGGACGTATGACGAGACGCTCCGCAACCAGCTGAACTCGGCCCTCTACGTGGCAACGAGCACCGGCGCAACCGCTCCCGCTGAAATCAAGTTTGCCTATGCCGACGCCGACGGCAGCCTCTCGGTCGAGAAGACCTTCAAGTTCGATCGTGACAGCTATGTGGTCGCGGTGCGGACGGCGGTCGAAATGAACGGCGCGCAGGTCACGGCGTTTCCCATGTGGCCCGCCGGGTTCGGCGACAATACGACCGGTCCGCAGTACGCGGCTGGCCAGATCATGTATCAGTACGACAACAAGGTCGAGCGGCTGGCCATCAAGAAGATCAGCGGCGGCGGCACCCTCCCTGGACCGTTCCACTGGGCGGGAGTGTCGGACCAGTATTTCGCGTCCGTTTTCGTGCCGCAGGATCCGCAGAACGCGGCCATGGTGACCCTGCGCAACGCCATTGAAATTCCGCATAGCGCGTCCGATGCCCATAACAAGCAGATGGATAAGGTGGACGTGCTGGGTGTTGCGGTGGGCAGCCTGAAGGGCGCAACCGACACCCGGCTCTATGTGGGCGCCAAGGCGCTGTCGGATCTCCAAGCGGTAACCGTCCCCGGCATCACGGGTGCGGAACCGGATCTGCGGGCGGTAGTTGATTTCGGCTGGCTCGGAATCATCGCGCGGCCGCTGTTTTTGTGGTTGAAGTGGATGCACGGCTACATCCACAACTGGGGCTGGGCCATCCTGCTGCAGACGCTGGTCATCAATCTGGCCCTGCTGCCGCTGCGGCTCTCGCAGATGAAATCGATGCTGAAGATGCAGCGCGTGGCGCCGCAGATCAAGTCGATTCAGGAAAAGTACAAGAAATACACTCTGCGCGATCCGCGCAAAGCGGAAATGAACCAGGAGATTTCGGCGCTATATAAGAAGGAAGGCGTGAATCCGGCGGGTGGATGTTTGCCCCTGCTCATTCAGATGCCGTTTCTGTTTGCGTACTATCGGATGCTTAACGTTGCGATGGATCTCCGCCATGCGCCTTGGCTGTGGATTAAAGATTTATCGGCGCCCGATCCACATTACATCCTGCCGATCGCGATTGTTGTCACGATGTTTTTCATGCAGCGGATGACGCCTCAGGGCGGCATGGATCCGGCGCAGCAGAAAATGCTGAACATCATGATGCCACTCATGTTGGGCTACATCAGCTTTAACCTGCCGGCCGGGTTGGGCCTGTACTGGGCCATGGGCCAGCTGATCGGCATCGTGCAACAGGCGGCGCTGAATCGGACGTCGCTGGGGCGTGAGATGCGCGAGATGGTGGCGAAGCGGGCAAGGAAAAAAGAGAAATAGCTGTCAGCCATCAGCCGCCAGCGACCCAAGCGCCGGTTTACCTGATGGCTGAGAGCTGACAGCTGAGAGCTTACTTATGCCAATCACAGACAAAGTCGCTGCTGCAAAACAAATTGGAGAATTCCTGCAGGCCGTAATCTCGAACGGCGGCTTCAAGCTCAAGTACAGGGTCACCGTCGATCCCCCTATGGCGCAGAATCGCGAGTGGGAGCATCCGGAAATTCTTGTGGAATTTGCCGGCCCGGATTCGGCTCTGCTGCTCGAGCGCAGTGGCGAGTTGCTGCGCTCGTTTGAGTTGCTGGCAACGGAGATCCTGCGCCTCCAGGGCAACGAGCACGAGAAGATCTGGTTCGATTGCCAGAACTTCCGCGCGATGCGGATCGACGAACTGCAACTGGCGGCGCGGGTAGCGGCGGAGCAGGTGCGCCGGACGAGCGAACCCTACCGCTTCGGGCCCATGTCGTCGCGCGAGCGCCGCATCGTGCATCTCGCGCTGCGCGAGGAAAAAGATTTGCGCACCGAGAGTGACGGCGAGGGCGGAAGACGGTCAGTGGTGGTCTATCCCGGGAACTACAAGACGGCGCCGTCAGCGCGACGGGAGCGACGGACGGACTGAGGTCAAATTGCAGAGGTTAGAGGTCACAGGTGAAACCATCAAACACCTTTGGTTCTCACCTCTGCAATCTGACCTTTGACCTCTCACCTCTATTTCACAGTTGCACACTTCGCGCGGCAGTTAGTACCTCGACACTTGACAGCGCCAAAAAATCGCGATCCGATAAAGCGAGCGCGCGGAAAATTTTTGTTGCAAAACACCGACGCGGCGTTTTTTTTGTGCTAGTATCCGGTTCGTCTCGCAAATAATTTCACCGACAACCCGTACAGCAAGACTGAACCTGCTCTGCAATAAAAGCAGAACTCATAATTTCAAGATTGGTTTATTCCCGGACGTTCTTACGCCGGCGCATTCGATATTCTGGTAAACAATGTCTTTCACCAGTCCCGCCATCGTGCCGAATCCTTGGGTGCGCATCCTTGACGCCCTGGAAAAAAAGATCAACCGGCACTCCTATGACACCTGGTTGAAGCCAACCCGCTACAGCCACGCTACCAACAAAGTTCTGTTCGTTCGCATTCCCACCGCCGAGTTCCATCACGTAGGCGACAAATACGCGGATCTGATTCAGGAAGCGCTCGACAATCTCGGCCTCGGATACGAAGATGTGAAATTCGTTACCGCCGAAGACGATCC
>JBEKWX010000422.1:0-3436 GCA_049512675.1 Terriglobales bacterium
CGTTGGTCGAAGCATGATTTGGCGTTCTCTCATCGAAGGTCCTTGGATCGTCTTCGTCGTCTACTGGGCCGTGAGCGCCCTGAAAACGCGCCGCACCGTCAGTCAGGAGTCCTTCGCCTCGCGTTACGGCGTCCTGTTTCTGGAAATGATTGGCTTTGTCCTGCTCTTCAGCGATGCGGCGGGAATCGGCGTTCTTGATCGTCGCATTTTCCCTCAGACCTACGCTCTCGCCGTCGCGGGCGGCGCCCTCACCTGGATCGGCATAGGAATCGCCCTGTGGGCCCGCTGGCATTTGGGACAGTATTGGAGCGCGAGGGTTACTCTCAAGGAGGACCACAAGCTCATCCGCACCGGGCCCTACGCGTATTTCCGGCATCCCATCTATTCCGGAATCGATCTGGCCGCAATCGGCGGAGCGCTGGCGATCGATCGCTGGCGATGCGTCGCCGGAGTTGGCTTGATCGTCCTGGGCTATTGGATCAAGGCAAGAAAAGAAGAATCCATGCTGTCCGGGCAATTCGGGGAAACTTTCAAAGAGCACTGCCAAAACACAGGTTTCCTGATTCCGAAGTTTTAGGAGTCAGTCCGGACCTCGCCTGGTGCGTTCGGCGTGCGCGATGTCACACGCCAGTGTTCACTTGTCCTTGAAGCCGGGCCACTTCTTCGTTAGTATTCGTTTTTGCTTTTATCACGACTGCTTCGAGGGCTCATGCCACAAAACTACGTTCCCATCTTTCTGTTCCTTGCCGTCGTCGGCATCCTGATGCCCGCCACGCTGATAGTAGCCTGGATCGTCCGCACGCAAAGTCCCAACCGCGTAAAGTTGATGCCTTATGAATGTGGCATTGATCCGTATGACAACGCGCGCGGAAGGTACACCATTCGCTTTTACATCATCGCCATCCTGTTTGTGGTGTTTGACGTGGAAACGATCTTCCTGTTCCCCTGGGCGGTGAAGTTCAAGGCGCTCGGTGTTTTCGGGCTGATCGAGATGCTGGTCTTTCTCGCCATCCTGATCGTGGGCTACGTATGGATATGGAAGAAGGGCGCGCTCGAATGGGTATAACCGCCTCGCGTCCAAATCCGGCGACTCCAAGTCCAGCCAGCCCCAATTCAGCGAATTCCGATGAAACCTTCATCGCGAGCCGCTGGACCAGGGGAAACCGGTGGTTTCCGACGCGCATCGTGGTCAACCCGCTGCGCGTGAGCCGCGTCAAGAGGCGTTTGTTCGGCAGCAACGAGGAAAGCATTTCGATTTCCCAGGTCGCTTCTGTAAAGATTTCGACGGGCATCTTTTGGTCGGACATTCTGATTGAGTCGACGGGAGGCACGGATCCGATCGCCAGTCACGGCCATCGCAAAGCCGACGCGTTGCGCATCCGCGATCTGGTCGAAGGCCTGCAGGCGGCCCGGCGCTAGCAGCACCTGCGCCTGTAGATACGGGCCATGCCCTGTCTCCGGAGACGCGGCAAGCCACCACGTCTCTACGGGAAATCGGAGCACGGCGGTTTCAAAGTAACGCCGGGCATTGTGACGCCGGTCATTGACGGTGACGCAACCAGATGTTAGAAGTGAAAGTTTCCTAATACTTGCGCGGCATTTGTAACGATAGACCCCAGAATGGCCGAGGACGTCAAAACGCCAGCTCCACCACCGCCGCCGGAAGGTGAGAAGAAGCCGACGGCGGAAAAGCCCGCAGCGGCAGCGCCTGCGACGCCTGCTGCTCCCGCCAAGCCCGCCGCTCCCGCCAAGCCCGCTGGTCCAGTCCCGATGCCGTGGACCTCGCCGATGGTTGAAAAATACCGCAGCCAGTACGGCTCGGGCCTCGACCCGCTGACTTATCTTGGCCAGAACTACCTTGCCGTTGACCGCTCGCTGATCCCCGACATCCTGCGCCTGCTGCGCGACGAAGAGCAGTTCGACTACTGCGTCGATATCACCGCCGTGCATTATCCAAAGCGCGAAAAACCATTCGACGTCATATGGATCCTCTATTCTTTCCCGCGCAACGAGCGGGTGCGCGTGAAAACACAAATCGCCGACAGCGCTTCCCTCCCGTCCAGCGTCCCCATTTGGCCGACCGCCAACTGGCTGGAGCGCGAAGTCTATGACATGTTCGGAATTAAGTTCGACGGACATCCCGATCTGAAGCGCATTCTTCTGCCTGACGGCTGGAAAGGCCACCCACTGCGCAAAGATTACGGCATTCTGCAGCAAGACCAGGAATGGGTGCAGATCAACCTCGGAATCGAGAGCGGACAATGAGCGATCGCAAGCACGACAGCACGAGCGACGTCTCGGTCCACTCGCTTGCCAACCTCGACCTCGAAGCTCACGATAAGCCCTATCTCGATTCGAACGAACTCATCATCAATATGGGACCGCAGCATCCGGCGACGCACGGCGTGCTGCGGGTCATCCTGAAGCTCGACGGCGAAAAAGTTCTCGGCACCGAGTGCATCATCGGATACCTGCACCGCGGCGTGGAAAAAATTGCCGAGAACCGCACCTATGCGATGTTCAATCCCTACGTCGACAGGATGGACTACTGCGCCGCCGTTTCGAATGGACTGGGCTACTGCGAAGCGGTCGAGAAACTGTTGAACACGGAAGCGCCGCCGCGCGCGCAATACATTCGCGTGATCCTGACCGAGCTGAATCGCATTGCCAGCCACCAGCTTTGGCTGGGCACGCACGCGCTCGATATCGGAGCCATGACGCCGCTGTTCTACACCTTCCGCGACCGGGAGGAGATCCTGAAGATTTTCGAACGATACTGCGGCGCGCGCCTGACCACGCATGCCTTTCGCATCGGCGGCTGCCAGTATGAGACTTACGCCGGCTTCGAAAAAGACGTAAAGAATTTCCTGACCTTCTTCGCGCCCAAGATCGACGAATACGAAGCGCTGCTGACCACCAACCGCATCTGGCTGGAGCGAACCAAGAATGTCGGCGTAATCTCGGGCGCCGATTGCATCGCGCTCGGCGTGACCGGGCCGGTGCTGCGCGCCAGCGGCGTGAAGTGGGACGTGCGCAAAGCCCAGCCCTACGCCAACTACTCCAAATTCGATTTCGAAATCCCGGTCGGCACCAACGGCGACACTTACGACCGGTATCTGGTCCGCATGCAGGAGATGCGCCAGTCGATGCGCATCGTCGAGCAAGCGGTCAACGGCATCCCGGAAGGCCCGATCATGGGCAAAGTGCCCAAGGTCATCAAGCCGCCTGTGGGCGAAATCTATCATTCCATCGAGGCGCCCAAGGGCGAGCTCGGATACTTCATCGTCAGTGACGGCTCGACGCAGCCCTACCGTTTGCGCGTGCGTCCGCCATCGTTCGTCAATCTGCAGGCGCTCGACCTTATGGTGCGCGGCGCGCTGGTAGCCGACGTGGTTGCCGTCATCGGCACGTTTGACATCGTGCTCGGCGAGGTGGA
>JBEKWX010000423.1:0-3434 GCA_049512675.1 Terriglobales bacterium
GGGCCGACCGTGATTAACAACGCGGAGACCCTCGCCGCCGTGCCGCACATCATTTTGGGCGGCGGGGACTGGTACGCGAAACTGGGCTCGCCGAGGAATGGCGGAACGCGGCTGTTCTGCCTGGCTGGACATCTCAACCAGCCGGGCGTGTACGAACTTCCAATGGGCTATAACCTCAAGAAGATGATCTATGAAGTGGGCGGCGGAATTCCCAACGGGCGGAGTTTGAAAGCCGTGGTTCCGGGCGGATCGTCGACACCGGTGCTGCTGCCGGAGGAAATCGACGTCGCCATGGACTTCGACTCGGTCGCCAAAGCGGGCTCGATGCTGGGATCGGGTGGTGTTACGGTGCTCGACGATACCACCTGCATCGTGAAGTTCGCCCTGCGCACCATCAAGTTCTATCAGCATGAAAGCTGCGGCTGGTGCATCCCATGCCGCGAGGGCACTGACTGGCTGAAGAAGACGCTCACGCGGTTTCATGCCGGCGCGGGCGTAAATAAAGATATCGACAATATTTATTACCTCGCCGAGAACATGCTGGGCAAAACATTCTGTCCGCTCGGAGACGCGGCCGCGATGCCCACCATGGCATTTGTGAAGAAGTTCAGAAAAGAGTTTGAAGATCACTTGGATGGAAAGCCGTGCCCGTTTGAGAAAGCGGGCGCAAGAGAAGCTGTATTAGCGTAGGAGAGATTTGCAATTTGTAATTTGTAATTGCATTTGTTTTTAAATTGCCAATTACAAATTACCAATTACAAATTCATGGCTGACGTAACGCTCACTGTCGACGGAAAAAAGATCACGGCCCCGGCTGGGTCGCTGCTGATTGAGGCCTGCAAGAGTGCGGGCATTGAGGTGCCCTCGTTCTGCTACTATCCCGGGCTCTCTCTGCAGGGCGCCTGCCGCATGTGCGTCGTAAAGATCGAGAAGATGCCGAAGCTTCAAACCGCCTGCACGACGGGCGTAACCGAGGGCATGATTGTTTCGACCGACAGCGATGAAGTGCGTCAGGCGCGCAAGGCGATGGTTGAGATGCTGCTTGGCAATCATCCGCTGGATTGCCCGGTGTGCGACGCCGGCGGCGAATGCGAACTGCAGGACATGGCGTTCTCCTATGGCGCGCCTGAGTCGAAGTACACGGAGGCTAAGAACCACCGCGAAGAACAGCAGTGGTCTCCGGTGGTGTATTTCGACCGGCCGCGCTGCATCCTGTGCTACCGCTGCGTGCGCATCTGCGGCGAAGGCATGGACGTGTGGGCGCTGGGCGTGCAGAACCGCGGCGTCAGTTCGATCATCGCGCCCAACCAGGGCGGTAGCCTCGACTGCGAAGAGTGCGGCATGTGCATCGACATTTGCCCCGTCGGTGCGCTCACCTCCGGCGCTTACCGCTACAAGACGCGTCCGTGGGAGATGAACCACGTGGGCACGATTTGCACCCACTGCGGGGACGGGTGCAAGACCACGCTGGGTGTGCGCCGCTCGGACACCGGCATGGAGATCTTGCGCGGCGACAATCGCGACAAGAGCGGGATCAATAACGATTTCCTCTGCATCAAGGGCCGCTACGCATTTGACTTTGCGCACAACAAAGAACGCCTCACCGAGCCGCTCGTTCGCAAGAACGGCAAGCTCACGCCTGCGACTTGGGAAGAAGCTTTTGAACTGATTGGAAAACGGTTTCGCGAAGTTCGCGACGGAGTTCGCGACGAGGTTCGCGACGAAGCTAAGAATGAAGGCGGCGGGAGCGCGATCGGCGTGATCGGGTCCAATCGCACCACCAATGAAGAAAATTATCTTCTGTCAAAATTCGCCCGCGTCGTGCTCAAGACGAATAACGTCGACCATCATCGGACGGCAGACTATCCTGCGCTCGCGGCGGCGCTCCACGGCAAGCCCGGAAAAACGGCTTCCATGCGCGACGTGTTGAACGCGCCCGCGATTCTCCTCATCGGCAACGACCCCACGAATCAGCATCCGCTGCTGGCATGGCAGATCCGGACGAACGTCCGGTTGCGCCGGGCGCGGCTTTATGTGGTCAACTCCGCGCCCATCAAGTTGCGCCGGCAGGCGGCGGAATTCGCGCTGGTACCGGCGGGCGCGGAAGCGAAGGCGGTCGCATTTCTCGCCGGCGACGATTCTGTGCTTGATTCACTTGTCGTGTCGCTTTCTGAATCCCAGGCCGCCGACGGCATGACGCGCGACGCCTGGGTCTCGCTGCGAGAGAAAATCCGCGCCGAACAGAACTTGGTCATAGCCTTCGGTTCTGAACTGCGCGGCCATGATGTCGAGAAATTGGTGAGTTTTGCCGCGACCTTGACCGGAGCAAAGCTGATCTGCCTGGGCGATTACGCGAATTCCCGTGGGGCCAGTGAAATGGGGCTTTATCCCGATCTTCTCCCGGGATACGAACCCGTCGCCGGTGCAGAGAAGTTCCAGCAGGAATGGGGCAAGCTGCCAACCGAAAAAGGCCTGAGCCTGCCGGAGATGGCGGAAGCGGCGAAGGCCGGCAAACTGAAAGCGCTGTACCTGGTGGGCTCGAATCCGATCGGCCATTTGGGCATTGATCCCTTTGTGTTCTCGAAAAGTTTTGTAGTGGTTCAGGAGATGTTCCTGACCGAAACCGCGGCCATCGCCGACGTGGTTTTGCCGGCAGCGAATGCGTACGAGAAAACGGGAACCTATACGAACACCTGCGGCGATCTGCAACTGGTGAAAAAGGCGGGCGAAGTAGCGAACACCAAGCCGGACTTCGAGATGATCGTTCGCATCGCCGACGCCATGGGCAGCGATGTGAGCGGTCTGGTGCCGTTCGGGAGCGGAACGCACTCCGACATGGGGCAGACGCGGGGCGCGCAGTCGGGCGAGGCGGATCGTCACGCGGTGTGGCTCGAAGCGCAGAACCTGGAACCGAAGATGACGCCCTTCGATCCCATGGCGATTCTCGACGAGATCCAACGCGTGGTTGCCGGGTACGATATTTCGCGGGTCAATTTGCTGGCGGGCAACGATCAGCATCTCGAAATCGCCGAAAGCGGCGCGAGCTTGGTTCAGAAGCCGGAACTGATTGTCCCGGCCAACGATGATCTGTTCAGCTCCGGCACGCTGGGAAAGTATTCCAAGACTTTGAACTCGGTTTTCGAAAATAAGTCCGCAGCGCCGGAAGTTGCGGCGGATTAGGAACGAACTAAGAACCTTAAGATCAAAACCACGCGGGCAAGAGTGCCCGCGCCACACGAGAACACGAAAGATATTTCGTTGAGCATAACGACCTTCATCATCATTTCGATCATCAAGTCGGTTGTCGTGGTGGGTCTTCTGCTGTTCGGGGTGGCCTACAGCGTCTGGTTGGAGCGCAAGGTGGCGGGGCACATTCAGAACCGCTGGGGCCCGACGCGGGTTGGACCTTTCGGCCTGCTGCAACCGATTGCCGA
>JBEKWX010000424.1:0-3421 GCA_049512675.1 Terriglobales bacterium
GAAGCTTTTCGGATCTCGACTTCCTGATTTCTCCCAGAGACTTCGAGCGAGCAAAGCAGGCTCTTGCCGAAGTCGGATATCACCCTTCTGCGGATCTCAGCCCAGCCGTCGAGCGATTCTGGCTGCGCAAAGGCAACGAGCGCCCGTTTGACAGCGCAGCTGGAAAAAACCTGGTCGAACTCCAGTGGGCGCTGGTGCCGCGTTTCTATGGAGTTGATCTGAGCGTGGAGGATCTGCTGGTGCGCGCCGGCCGCACAGTTGTGGGCGGTTGCGAAATGCCTTGCCTGTCTGCCGAAGATTCGCTGCTGGCGCTGTGCCTGCACGCCGCCAAGCATCTTTGGACGCGTCTGATCTGGCTTTCGGATATTGCGGAGACTTTGCGGACCGAGACCATCGACTACTCGCTGGTGTTTACCCAGGCGCGCAGGCTGGGAATCGCTCGCATTCTTGGCGTAAATTTCTGGCTGGTGAAAAACGTTCTTCGGGCGGAGCTTCCCAAACCCGCAGAGGAAATGATTGCGGCCGATCCTCGAGTTCCCGCTCGGGGCTTTGAATTCGCTGAGCGTCTCGCTCGCGGCTCGGCTTATGATTTCGAATCCACGGAATCCTTCCGGCTGATCCTGAAACTGCGTGAGCGCCTCGGCGATCGCGTTCGATATCTCTGGCGGCTGGTTTGGACGCCGGGCGTCGGAGATATTGCGGCGCTGCGATTGCCGGAAGCGCTTTTCCCTCTTTATCGAATCGTGCGGATGGGTCGATTGATGGGGAAGCTGGTCTGGTAACGGAAATTTAAGCGTTGTTAGTGCGCTTCGCCGGTCGCCAGGCACTCGACGACATGGACAGAGGTTTTAAGTGTCGACCCGAATTTCCTACGATCGTCTCTTGAACCTTTTCAGACGGTGGAGTACTCTTGCCGCGCTGCGGGAAGAAGTTCTCGGCGAAACCTGCCTACAGTTAAGGAGGGAACGATGTCTCAATCGAAAGTTGCAGAGTGGTCGTACTACCTCGCTTGTGTGAGTGCGGCAGTCGCAATCGTTTATCGGGCACTGTGGTTCGGTGGATTGGGTGCACGCCTTTTCGGCGAACCACGTGTTGTTCCTCATAACTTCGTGGACCTCAGCATTCTGCTGTTTGTGGTATCGATCGCGAGCAATGCGCGTATGATTGTTCATCGCGAGGACGGCAAGCAGCCGCCAAAGGGAACCTAGCGCGAGCTTGTTTTCGCCTAATTCCACTACGAACCGCGATGCAGATCCGCCTGTGGCATGCGGCATAGGGCTTGATCAGGTTCTGCTCTTCTCAATTACTGCTGCAAAACTGGCACCGAAGAGTTTTCGGCGCGAATCTCGCTCCGAATATATCGAATTTTCCAGGAGTTGATTATGACGGTTAGCCATATTGAAACGGCGGGTGTGCATCAGCGCGAGGGGCTGAAAGCTTTCCTGGCGGCGCGCGAGTTCCTATTCAGGCACCGCGAAGACTACGAGACCGCGTACCGCGATTTCCGCTGGCCTCAGCTCGATAGGTTCAACTGGGCGCTCGATTACTTCGACACCTTCGCGCGTGGCAACAATAAGCCGGCGCTTTGGATCGTGGACGAAAACGGTCCCGAGGTGAAGCTGACCTTCGCCGAGATGTCACAGCGCTCCAACCAAGTTGCGAACTTCTTGCGCAAGCAGGGAGTTCGCCGTGGTGACCGCCTTATCGTCCAACTTCCCAACCTGGTCGCGATTTGGGAGATCATGTTGGCGGCACTCAAGCTGGGCGCCATTGTGATTCCCGCTGCCACGCTGCTTACCGTCGCCGATTTGCGCGACCGCCTCGATCGCGGCAAGGCCCGGCACGTGATCACCCTCTCTGGACTGACCGAAAAATTTGCCAGCCTGGGCGGCGATTACACTCGCATACTCGTCGGCGGCACGGAACCAGGCTGGACAGCCTATGCGCAAGCCTACGAGGAGAGCCCCGACTTCATTCCAGACGGCGAGACCAACGCGACCGATCCGTTCATGTTGTATTTCACTTCGGGGACGACCGCTCTGCCCAAGCTCGTGCTGCATACTCACCAAAGCTATCCTGTCGGTCACCTCGCTACCATGTATTGGATTGGGATCCGGCCCGACGACATACACTTGAACATCAGCACTCCGGGATGGGCCAAGCACGCCTGGAGCAGCTTCTTCGCGCCGTGGAACGCGGGCGCCACCATCTTTGTGCATAACTACGACCGCTTCAGCGCCAAGCGGACCCTCGAGGTCGTCGCCCGCTGCGGCGTCACTACGATGTGTGCTCCGCCGACCGTTTGGCGTTTGTGCATCCTTGAGGATTTGAAGTCGTTCCCGGTCCAGCTTAAAGAGTTGGCAAGCGCTGGCGAGCCGCTTAACCCCGAGGTGATCGAGCGGGTGCGAGCGGCTTGGAATATCACTATCCGCGACGGTTTTGGTCAGACCGAGAACGTGTTGCTGCTGGGCAATTTTCCCCGACAGACCGTCAAGCCGGGCGCCGTGGGCAAGCCTTCGCCGGGGCACCGCGTGGTGCTGCTCGATGCCGAGGGCAACGAATCCGATGACGGCGAGATCGCGGTCAAGTCCGATCCCAAGCCCATCAGCCTGATGGTTGGCTATGTGGACGACGAAGAGCGCACCGCGCAATCTTTTGCCGGAGGTTACTACCGCACCGGCGACGTGGCTCACCGCGATGCCGATGGCTACTTCACCTATATCGGGCGCGCAGACGACGTCTTTAAGAGTTCCGATTATCGGCTCAGTCCGTTCGAACTGGAGAGCGCATTGATCGAGTATGAGTGCGTCGCCGAAGCTGCGGTTGTGCCCAGTCCGGACGCCATCCGCTGGCATGTGCCCAAGGCATTTATCATGTTAAAGCCCGGTTTTCAGCCGTCGGCGGAAGTGGCCCTTGGGATTTTTAAATTTATACGTGCGCGCCTTGGTCCCTACAAGCGCATCCGCCGGATCGAATTTTCCGAGCTGCCCAAGACTATTTCCGGCAAGATTCGGCGTGTGCAATTGCGCGGCATCGAATTGCAGCCGAGCCGGGACCGCCGTCCCGGGGAGTATTGGGAAGAGGATTTTCCCGAGCTAAGGGACGCGACAAGATAAACTGGGGCGCGCCGAAAAGGGCGCCGCTTTCCTGGACCATGCGACCACCCAGCTTGTCATCGGTTGTATGACCATGCTTCGATACTCGCGACGGTCGAGGCTTTCTTTGGGATTAATCCTCTGACCCAACGCGATGCCACGGCTAATCGTCTCAATGCGCTCCTTTCGTTGAATGCGCCCAGGCCCGACACCCCCACAACTCTGCCTGCGCCCGCAACGGTTCAGGCAGGGCCGGCAGTAGTAATGAAGATGAGTGTGCCGGACTTGAGTGCGACGGTTGCCGCCAGACCGGATGAGACGGTCAA
>JBEKWX010000425.1:0-4726 GCA_049512675.1 Terriglobales bacterium
GCGCGATGAACTGGTGAAAGCGCATGGCTTCACGATGCCGGAGAGCCCGGGGTTGCGGCCATGAACCGGATGATGGCGATTATCGAGCGCGAGATGCGCAAGTATTTCCGGTCGCCGACGCTAATGATGGTGTCGATGGTGATGCCGCTGGTACAGCTGATCGTGCTGGGGAATGCCTTTGGAGGAAAGATCCGCGACGCCAAGATGGGGGTCGTGGACGAGGATCATGGGACGCAGGCGATCCGTATCAAGGAAGCGTTTGACGCAGTGCGGGCGAATATGCGGACGTTTGTTACGGTCCCGTATGACAACGAAGCGCAGGCGCGGGAGGATGTGCGCAACGGTAAAATTCAGGGCGCGGTGATTATTCCGCCGCAGTATTCAAAGCTGGTGTACGAAAAGAATCATCCGCGGATTGCGCTGATAGTCGACAACAGCGACAACTTCATGAGTTCTACCCTCGAAGACGAGATGAATGCGGTGACCGACTCGTTGAACCAGCCGGACGTGTCGCCGCGACTGTTGCAGCAGACGGCTCTGGAAACAGTGGAACTCTATCCCTATATCGAGTACATGAAGTTCCTGCTGCCGGGGTCGATCACGCTGGCGATGTTCGTGTCGGTGATGATCGGCGGCGGCATGCTGTATATCGACGATAAGGCGCGCGGCGTTCATGAGGGGTATTTGGTGACGCCGATCACCAAAGCGGAGCTCGTGTTTGGGCTGAATGGAGCAGGGGCGATCAAGGCAGTGATGACCGGGGTGGTGACTACGGTGATCGGGTCGCTGCTGGCGGGAGTGGGGACGATATTTAATCCGGGGACCATGCTGGGGCTGATTTTGATGATCATGCTGACGTCGGCGGCGTTCAATTCGATGATGTTTTTGTTGATGGTGCGAGTCGAGGATCCGCTGGTGCCGCGCGCGATGTTTGGGATTCTAAATACGCTGTTGTTTTTTCCCAGCGGATCGATCTATCCGGTGCAAGCGTTTCCCCCGTGGCTGCGGGCGATTGCGAGAGTGGATCCGTTTACCTATGCGGTGCATGGATTCAAGTCGCTGCTGCTGAAGGAAACGGGGCTGGCGGCGATTGTTCCGGACATGATTTATCTGGGAATTTTTGCGGTGGTAACGCTGGGGTTGGCGGTGCCGTTGTTTAAGCGCACCCTGTAAGGGGACGCGGTCGTTGGTCGTTGATCGTTCGCTTGTCGCTTTCCCCCTCTCAGATAGCTTGGTTGGCTTGCTGTCTTGCCGGACCGTCGGGGGTTGCGACGCGAAAACTAGGTACCCCCTCCCCCCCGTATTTTGGTAGTGGGTGAATTTTTTCAGACAGTACCCGTATTTTAGCTAAAGTATTGAAAAATAATGACTTACATTCAAAGTATTCATAAGTAAGGAGTTAGTAGTACTTAACCTTTGGGGTCGCCCCCACCGACTCAATTTTTTTAATCTCCAGATCCATTAGAATCATAGGTTTAGAAAGGCATCAATAGACCTAACTAACCCTGTGATAACTTCGGTGCTGCCGTGACAGGGCACCGGGGTGGTCTATTCCATTCTCTGCAAGGTTCTAACGATTTGCAGAGTCTTTCTCGAAAAGCGGAGCAATGTCGGATGATGCGTGCAGTACGCCGAAGTGGGATCATGTAGAAGGACGATGGGGAGAACGCGAAGAATGGAACGTACCCTTAGCTGAAAACAAGAAGGGCGAAATGAAATGAGAGACCGTGAATACATCGAAGGCCCGGAAGCCTTTGCAAACTTTGAACGGTTTGCGAAAGTTGTCTTACAGGCTCCAAAGCCGAAGATAAAGGCGAAGCAGCGACCGAAGGCCGCTACTTCGCGCAAGCCCAAACGCTCCGACAGGGACTAGAAGGGGACTGACGTTTCCCCCGTCCCTGTCGTGGACGTGTGGAGCGAGTCTGTGTCCTTGCCTGTGAGTTCGGAATAAGTGAGGCGTTTGCCAGCGACCTGAGACATGGCTAGCGCGAAACGGTCAGCATCTTTGACCTTGTGGTTGTTGAATCGGAACACTTGCTCGTCAACGTAACGGTCCAAATGAAACGGTTCTACAGCAACGTAGGTACCCCGCAGAGTCCGCTTGAGCAGGCTCCAGAAGTTCTCCAATCCATTCGTATGCACGCGGCCTTTAACGTAGGCTTCTGCGTGGTTCACAACGTCATGGACAAAGCGGTAATGCAGCTTGTCGTAACCCACGGCGTCATCCGTGTAGACGGTAGAACCGTATCGAACATTGGCGAGAACTTCATTCTGCAAAGTCTCGCGTTTCACGTTCGGTACAACCTTCGCCCTGACCTCGCGCACATCGCGGTCAAGGATTCCTTGCACGATAGTCTTGCC
Source organism: Terriglobales bacterium (assembly GCA_049512675.1). Classification (GTDB taxonomy): domain Bacteria; phylum Acidobacteriota; class Terriglobia; order Terriglobales; family Acidobacteriaceae; genus Acidiflorens. The sequence continues at coordinate 2,362 of JBEKWX010000425.1, forward strand.
GCCGAACATCCCGCCCATTTGCTGATAGCGCAGCTTGCGGTCCTTGTGCATGTTCTGGATGCGACCACCCACAAAGGTTTCGTCCGCTTCCAGTTCGCTCCCCGGTCCACCACCCATCTTCTTAGAGGTTTTCTTGCCTTTCATCACTTCGCGAATCCGTTGCAGCATGAACCATGCAGACTCTTGATGAATGCCGATAGCTTTCCCGAGTTCATAGCTACTGATTCCGTTCTTGCAGTTGGACAGCATCCAAAATGCCGTCATCCACTTGTCAAGAGTGATCGGCGAATCCTCCATGATCGTTCCGACCTTCAACGTAAACTGCTTTTTGCAGTCGTAGCAGAACCAGATTTTCCGCGTCTTAATGAACGAATGCTTGGTGCCATTGCAACGCGGGCACTTGACTATCCCATCTGGCCAGCGATACTGCTTCGCGTACTCAAAAGTAAGCTCAGGATCGGAAAAGTGGGCTATCGCTTCTTGCAACGTTTTCGGAGTTTTGAGGGTGGTGGCCATGTACAAATACTACACTAAAAGCACATGTGCGTCAAGCCGTTTCTTACCCCTGTAACTCTATGATTCCAATAGCAGGGGGAGGGGTAGGGGTACCCCCAACGAACAGTCAGTAACCCAAAAGCAAACAGAAACAAGCCAACTATCAGGGTCAACTGAGAGCTGAGAGCTGAGAGCTGACAGCTGAAAGCTGACAACTGAGAGCTGAGTTCCCAGGAGCTGCAAAATGTCATCCTATCCAGCAACTATTCGCCGATGTCAGCATATTAAAGTCAACGGCACGCAGTGCGGATCGCCGGCCGTGCGCGAGCACAACTATTGTTACTTTCACGTGCGCTGGCATCGTAAAGGCAGGGAGGTTAACGCCTACTTCCAGGAACACAAAATTTTAGCCATGCCGTCGCTCGAAGACGCGAACTCCATCCAGGTGGGACTGGCCGAGGTCATGCGCCAGCTCGGGGCGCAGATGATCGATCACAAAACCGCAGCCCTCTTCCTCTATGCGCTGCAAATCGCCTCCGCCAACGTGAAGTTCACCAACTTCGAGCCGGAGCAGAAGACCCAGGTGGTAATTGATCGCGAGTGCGTGTCCAAGCGCCCGCTCGGAGCGTCCGCCTGGTCGATGCTGGAGGGGAAAGAGTACGACGATCCAGAAGAAAGCAAAATCAATGGAGCGCCGGGCGTCCCCGCCCGGCAACTGGCAACTGAGACTGAGAGCTGAGAACTGAGAGCTGTACTACTTGATCGCTTCCGCCGCGATCCGCTCCGTCACAAACGCTTCGATCACGTCGCCAGCCTTGATATCGCCGTAGTTGGAGATGGAGATCCCGCACTCCATACCGCTGCGCACTTCAGACGCATCGTCTTTGAAGCGCCGCAGCGACCCGACTTTTCCTTTGAACACGACCACGTTATCGCGCAGCAGCCGCACTTCGGAATCGCGCTTGATCAGTCCATCGCTCACGCGGCAACCGGCAATCGTCCCCACCTTCGGAATGCGGAATGTCTCCAGCACATCGGCGCGACCCTGGTAGGTTTCCTTGATGGTCGGTTCGAGCAGCCCGGTCATGGCGCGCTTGATCTCGTCCTGCAGTTCGTAAATGATCGAGTGCAGCCGTATGTCGACTTTTTCCTGATCGGCCAGCTCTTGCGCTTTGCGTTCCGGACGCACGCTGAATCCAATGATGATGGCATTTGAAGCCGAGGCCAGCAGCACATCCGTCTCCGTGATCGCCCCAATGCCCGAGCGCAGCAACTTCAGCCGCACTTTGTCGTTCGACAATCGGCCCAGCAAATCGCCCAGTACTTCCACCGAGCCCTGCACGTCGGCTTTCAGAATGATGTTCAGTTCCTTCATGCCCGCCGTCTTCAACTGCTCCGCCAGGCCTTCGAGCGAAACTCGAGAACTCTTCGCGAGCGCGGCTTCGCGCGCTTTCTGCTCGCGGTATTCCGAGATATCGCGCGCCTTCTCGCGGTCGGTGACCACCACGAACTGATCGCCCGCCTGCGGCAGCCCTTCCAACCCGATAATTTCCACCGGAGTCGAAGGCGGCGCTTCCTTCAGCGGCTTTCCGCGATCGTCAAACATGGCGCGAACTTTTCCATAAACGTTCCCCACCACGAAGTTGTCGCCGGCGTGGAGCGTGCCGTTCTGCACCAGGATCGTTCCCACCGGACCGCGTCCGCGATCCAGCTTCGCTTCGAGCACCAACCCGCTCGCCGCGCGTCCCGGAGTCGCCTTCAATTCCTGCAAGTCGGCAGTCAGCAAAATCATTTCCATCAGCAGATTCAGATTCGTTTTCTGCTTGGCGGAAACGTCGACGAACACTGTCTTGCCGCCCCACTCTTCCGG
>JBEKWX010000426.1:0-3374 GCA_049512675.1 Terriglobales bacterium
AATAACCATACGGTTCCCGTGTCTTTCCCAGCGGCTTTGCCGTCGGTGGGACGCAGGGAGCCAGAGCGTAGCGAAGGCGACCGGAGACCCACTGACGGCAAAGCCGGCGGCGATCCCAAGATCCACCCTGACCCGGAGGTCGTGGCCCAGGCCAAGCGCCGGAGCTTCACCGCCGATTACAAACAACGCATCCTATCGGAGACGGATCGCGCCAAAGGCTCCGGCGGCGTTGGGGCGCTGCTGCGCCGCGAAGGATTGTATTCGTCGCTTTTGGCGACCTGGCGGCGCGAACGCGCCTCCGGTGTCCGTCTAGCACTGGGTCCGCAAAAGCGCGGCCCAAAATCCAAGCGCGACCCCATCCAGGAAGAAATTCAAAAACTACAGAAGGACAACGCGCGCCTCACCGAACAACTGCGCAAAGCCGAGATCGTCATCGATGTTCAAAAAAACCGTCGGGCGCGGCTGAACCGTACACCTGCTGGACCAGAAACTCTCGGCATATGTACCCTTGTTGTGCCGGGAGGAATGTCCGTTCACTTTTTGGTGTTCTGTGAACCCGTAAAAAAACATGGTCTGGGGGTGGCTCGCGGACTTGATAGTGGTGACGCCGTCAGGCGATCCCGTTTAGGAAATTGATCAGTTCCGCTGCCCCTGCTCCCGGCTTCACCCACGGAGGTCAAGCTATGTCAGGACAAGAGAAGAGAACGCGCGGGAGATCGTCGGGCGATCTTTCCACAATCAATGAGCACGCGGCGGGGTTGGACGTTGGATCTACATTTCATGTCGTTGCGGTGCGCGGCGACCAGGATGAAGAGCCTGTGCGCACGTTCCGAAGCTTCAGTGGAGATCTCCACAAGATGGCGGACTGGCTCACGACTGTCGGAATCAAGACGGTTGCAATGGAGTCCACGGGCGTGTACTGGATCCCGGTCTTCGAGATTCTCGAGGCTCGCGGCTTCGAGGTACTTCTGGTGAACGCTCGTAACGTGAAGAACGTGCCTGGTCGAAAGACAGACGTCAATGATGCTCAATGGCTGCAGCAACTTCACCAGTACGGACTTCTTCGCGGAAGCTTTCACCCCCGTGCCGGCGTCGCTCAGTTGCGGACGTACCTGCGTCTTCGAGAGCGGATGGTTGAATATGCGGCCGCCCACGTGCAGCATATGCAGAAGGCTTTCATGCAGATGAACGTGCAGCTTCACCATGTCGTCTCGGACATCACCGGAGCAACGGGCCTTCGCATTGTTCGAGCGATTGTCGCTGGCACTCATGCTCCCGAACAACTCGCGACGTACCGCGATGTTCGCTGCGCTGCCTCCGAAGAGACGATTCGAGAAGCACTGACGGGAAACTACCGCCCCGAGCATGTCTTTGCCCTCAAACAAGCGTTGGAGCTGTGGGACTTTCATCAGACAAAGGTCGCCGAATGCGATATCGAGATCGAAGCTGTGTTGAAGTCTCTCAATGAAACGCATGCTGACCCCGAGAAGCCGATCCCGGCGGTGCGACATGCCAAGGCTCGGAACGAACCAAAGTTCGATGTACGGTCCGCGCTCTATACCCTGCTCGGGGATGACCTATCCCAAATTCACGGACTCGGCCCCTACACCGTGCTCCGGTTGGTTGCCGAGTGTGGCGACGATATGAAGAAATGGCCGACCGCGAAACACTTCACGTCGTGGTTGACGCTCGCACCGGGCAACAAAATCTCTGGTGGCCGGGTGCTCAGCTCGAAGACCCGCCGTTCGTCTAACCGTGCGGCGGCGCTGCTGAGAATCGCGGCAGTCAACATTGGCAAAACCCAGACAGCACTGGGGGCCTTCTATCGACGGCTTTCCGCGCGTACTGGCAAAGCAAAGGCGGTGACGGCTACGGCACGCAAGCTCGCTGTCCTCTTTTATCGCGCACTTCGCTTCGGCTTGGCATACGCTGATCCCGGCGCTGGATACTATGAGGAACGCTATAAGCGTCGAGTTATCGAAAACCTTCAGCGCCGCGCCCGTGGTCTCGGCTTCACACTCGTCGAAAACCCCGAGACAACAGGAGGAGTTTCTTAGGAAAGTGGCCAAGCTGTTGGGTTGTCCGGTCGCAGAGGGTCCCAACGGGGAGAAGTGATCATGAGCGCCCTGGATCAACTTCGTCCTTTGATAGGAATGAAGCGGGCGTGTCAGGCGTTGTCGGTACCGCGCGCGACCTGGTACCGGCGATGGAAGCGTCGCGGTCTTTTTCCTGCTGCCCTCTCTTCCGCAAAACTGCAGCGGCCTTCGGCGCGAGCGCTTTCAGACGGCGAACAGTCCACCGTGCTCGCGTGCCTTCATGAGGAGCGTTTTCAGGATTGCTCGCCGGCGCAGGTCTATGCAGCACTGCTCGATGAAGGCCGGTTTCATTGCTCGATTCGCACCATGTATCGACTGCTGGAAACGCATGGCGAAAGCCGGGAACGTCGCGATCAGCTCACTCATCCGCCCTATCAGAAGCCGGAGCTGCTGGCCACCGCAGCCAATCAGTTGTGGAGCTGGGATATTACCAAGCTGCGCGGCCCGGTGAAATGGACCGCGTATCATCTCTATGTCATCCTCGATGTCTTTAGCCGTTACGTTGTCGGTTGGATGATCGCCTATCGGGAAAGCGCCGAACTGGCCAAGCGCTTGATCGAGCACACCTGCCGTGCGCAGTTGATCGCGCCGGGTCAACTCACCGTCCACGCCGATCGCGGATCGTCGATGAAATCCAAACCCGTAGCTTTGCTCATGGCGGACCTGGGCGTCACCAAAACACATTCCCGTCCGCATGTCTCCGACGACAATCCGTATTCGGAAAGCCAGTTCCGCACGCTCAAATACCGTCCCGGGTTTCCCGATCGGTTCGGCTCCATCGAAGATGCGCGCGGCTTCTGCCAATCCTTCTTTCAGTGGTACAACCATCAGCACCACCACTCTGGCCTGGGCTTGATGACGCCCGCCATGGTCCATCACGGCCAGGCTCCGCACATCTTGGCTCATCGTCAGGCGGTCCTGGATGCAGCCTACTCCGCTCACCCAGAGCGCTTCGTTCGCAAACCGCCGCGGCCTCCCGAACTTCCCTCCCAGGTCTGGATCAACAAGCCGCCTCCAGAGGGAAAAACTCCCTAAACTTTTGCACCGGGTGTCTCATTCTTGTTGACACGCACCGGTACGGCTACTTCGACATTCTGTGCAAGGTAGCGGCGATCGAGCTGGAGGGGATCGACGCCGGTCTTCGTTACGACGAGCTCAAGGCGGTGTTAGAGGCCAGCAAAAACTTCTCGGCGAAGTCAAGAAGCGCCGAGCGAATCAAGGACTCGCTGGACATCCTCGATAATCTCAGCCCAGAGCAAAAGGCGCGGTTCCGGAATC
>JBEKWX010000427.1:0-3370 GCA_049512675.1 Terriglobales bacterium
GATGGCCGGACCGGCCCGCAGACGGCACACCGGTGGCGGCTTCGGAACGCAACGACTCGGGAGTTCCCGCGATGGCGCCGCTCTGCCACTGCTCGAGGCCCTGGTAGATGCGCAGAGCCTGGTCGGAGTCCGGGAACCGGCCATGCAACGTTTGCATGCGGACCAGCCAGACGCACTGCAGAAGATAGACCAGCAGCAGCGCGGCCGCGGCAAATTGCGGGGCGCGGAAAGCATCGGAATGAAGAAATCGTCGCAACATTCGCGTAACAGAGGGAGCCCGAGTGTTTTACCATGTTCGGGACGATGATGGATAACAAACCGTTGTTACCTTCTTCGGACCCAGAGCAGACAGTCGCGGCGGATGATACAAAGCCGTGTGCGTCCTCTGTTTCACCTGCGTCTTTATCCTCGTCCCAGCCGTCGTCTCCACCGTCGTCCTTAGCAACGATGGGCGCTCGCCGCGAGTCTGTGCTGCGCGATGTTTTTGTCGGCCCGGATGGAATTTACGCGGTCCCGCGCTGGCTGATTTACCTGGCAATGGCGTTTGTCGTCTTCCTAGTCGGAGGCTGGCTGGTAGTGTCGCTCCAATCGCATCTGAACGCCCTCTGGTGGCTCATGATGATCGAGGCAAGCATGATGCTGGCCGCGATCTTACCAGGGTTCGTGATGGCCCGCATTGAAGGCCGGCCATTCGGCGACTTCGGCTTGCCGGTGCGGCGCGCCTTCGGACGAAATTTTTGGGTGGGGACGCTTTGGGGCATTGTGTCGCTGAGCGTCCTGATGCTGGGGTTGCGCGTCGCGGGCGCGTTTGAGTTCGGGTCGCTCGCTCTGCACGGTGCTCGCATCTGGAAATTTGGAGCTTATTACGGCGTGTTTTTTCTGCTCACGGGATTCTATGAAGATTTCCTGTGGCGCGGCTACTCGCAGTGGGTGCTCTCGCGGGGAGTGAATTTCTGGCCGGCGGCGGCGCTTCTGTCGATTGCCTTCGGTTACATCCACGGCGGCAATCCGGGCGAAGCGAAGACTGGGCTCGTGGCGGCGGGATTCATCGGTTTCTTTTTTTGCCTCACGCTGCGGCGGACGGGCGATTTGTGGTGGGCCGTCGGCTTTCACATGGCTTGGGATTGGGGCGAGACCTATCTTTACTCCGTTCCCGACAGCGGGACGCTTCTGCCTGGGCATCTGCTTAACTCCAGTTTGCACGGTCCCGCTTGGCTGGCGGGTGGCTCGGTTGGTCCGGAGGGAAGCTACCTGGTTTTCGTTGTGATCGGAGCGCTTTGGGTCTTGTTTGACCGGGCCTATCCCGAGGTAAAGTACGGCGCGCGACAGTGAATACCTGCCGCGGGCAACTGCCGAGCTTTGCTCGGCTTGGACGGGCGAGGGCGCCGGTCCCCACACAGTCACAATCAAAATCAACGGCGGCGGACAGGAGTGTCCGCCCCACACGACCTAGATGTCCAGGTTCTTTACGTCCAGCGCGTTGTCTTCTATGAATTTTCTTCGAGACTCTACGTCTTCGCCCATTAGGGTGGTGAAGATGGTTTCGCACTCGGCTATGTCTTCGAGGCGGACTTGCAGGAGGGTGCGGCGCTCCGGGTCCATGGTGGTTTCCCAGAGCTGCTCGGCGGTCATTTCCCCGAGGCCTTTGTAGCGCTGGACGGTGTACTCTTTGCGGCCTTCGTTCAGGACGTAATCGAAAAGTTCGCGGGCAGTATTCTTCTCGACGATCTCCGGCTCTTTCGCTCTTCCTCTGAGCGCCTGCGGCGCCTTGCCGAATTTCTTGTGGGCCCGCTCGGCTTCTGCGTTGCCAGACTCGGCGGCGCTTAGATTTTCGCCTTCGTCTTCTTCGTTGTTCTCGGCTGCTTCTTCATTTTCTTCTTCGGCGTTGTTCTTATCCGTGGCGCTGGCTGCCGACTTTGCGGGTCTTGGCACGCTTTCGATCACGAAGGGTGGCTCCAGATACTGCTCGATCTGTTTGAACTTGGCGATTAGCTGGCGGGATTCCGGGGTCGAAGCCAGTTCCCAGTTGATGAGGTGCTCGGCTCCCTGCGCATTCACGAAGATCAGCTCCCAGAGATTGTGTTCTTCGTCGAAGCGCGTTTCTACACTCTTCAGCTTCAAGTCTTTTTGCCGGCGCTTAAGTTCTCTTTCGAGTTTTTCGATTTTCTTGGGCGGAGTGTTCTTGTCGCCTTCGAAGTCGGCACGCTTGGCTAAGTCGAGCTTGGGCAGCAGTGCGGTGATTTGCTCTTCGCGTATGCGCTTGTTTAACTTGTCCAGGAATCCCAGATACTCATTCAGCACGGTGATGAACTTGGTCAAGGCCGCGCCTTCCAGTGTGGCAGCGCCTTCTCCGTAGCGGATGATCAGGCCTTCGGAGGCTCGCTTCACCATTACCTTGACGAATTCATGCTCGTTTTTTATGTACTGGTGCGACTTGCCCTTCTTGATGCCGAACAGCGGGGGCTGCGCTATATAGACGTTGCTGCGCTTGATCAGTTCCTGCATGTGGCGGAAGAAGAAGGTTAGGAGCAGGGTGCGGATGTGCGAGCCGTCTACGTCGGCGTCAGTCATCAGAATGATTTTGCCGTAGCGCACTTTGGTTGGATCGAAATCTTCTTTCGAGATTCCGGTGCCTAGCGCGGTGATCATGGCGCGAATTTCTTCGTGGGCCAGCATTTTGTCGTAGCGCGCTTTTTCCACGTTCAGAATTTTTCCCTTGAGCGGCAGAATGGCTTGAAAGCGGCGATCGCGGCCTTGTTTCGCGGTGCCACCTGCGGATTCACCTTCGACGAGAAACAGTTCGCAGCGGTTGGGATCGCGCTCGCTGCAGTCGGCTAGCTTGCCGGGGAGTCCTCCGCCATCGAGCGCGCCTTTGCGGCGGGTCAGGTCTCTGGCTTTGCGGGCGGCTTCTCTGGCTCTGGCGGCGTCTATGGCTTTGTTGATGATCTTACGGGCTACGGCGGTGTTCTGCTCGAAGAATGCTCCCAGCTTTTCATTGACTACGGCTTGCACGATGCCAGCTATGTCGGAATTTAATTTTCCCTTGGTCTGGCCTTCGAACTGGGGCTGCGGCAGCTTTACGCTGATCACTGCTACCAGGCCTTCGCGGACGTCGTCTCCGGTTAGATTTTCTTTTACGTCTTTGAAGAGGCCCATCTGCTGTCCGGCGTAGTTGATGGTGCGGGTCAGCGAGGTGCGGAAGCCGGAGAGATGTGTGCCTCCATCGACGGTGTTGATGTTGTTGGCGAAACTGAAAACGGATTCCGAATAGGCGTCGTTGTACTGCAAGCCGATTTCTATGTGCACGTCGTCCTTGTCGGCTTCCATGTAGATGGGCTTGTCGTGGAGCGTCTGCTTGCCTCGGTTCAGG
>JBEKWX010000428.1:0-3361 GCA_049512675.1 Terriglobales bacterium
TCTGCTCCACACCTCAGTCCCGAGGTTTCCGCGCATCTCGGAGAATCGCTCGAAATCCGCGCGTGCACGCGCGATTTGCGATCGCACAGGGACCCGGAGAACGTCTCCGGCGCCTTGAATCGCCATAATCTGGCAAAACCTATCCGGGCGCGATTTTGCTAGGTCCCAGTGTACGCCAGGCGAGAGGCCTTCCCATGTCGGCGCGACAGAGCAATGTGTGTTGACGACGGCCGGTCGCGCCGAAGCCCCGGCCCGAGAAGGAGACTCAAGTGAACACGGACACCAAACCCGTCGCCCCCACGCCGACACCAGCGCTGGCCTCGAAACCCAGGAAGGCCGCACGGAGGCCACCGCGGTCATCGCGTGCGGTGGCCAAAGCGGAGAAGTTGGTCTGTAGATATTGCGGCAGCGATGACCTCGCGCCGTCGTTCAAGAAGCGACGCGATGCCCGCTGCCGCGCCTGCTTCAAGAAGCGCTACGGCTCGGCCGCGCGAAAGAAGGGAAGCACCCGCTCTCGCAAGGCGAAGGCCGCGAAGTAGTTTCGCGGCGCCAAGACCAATCGAATTGGGGCCGGGCTCCTCGAAGGAGTCCGCCCCCGTTCGTCATCGGGATGTAAATCAGCGGATGCCGAGCGCCTGTTCCTGCGCGCGCCAGAGCAGAGGCAGATCGACGCGGCGGGAGAGACCGATCACGGTGAGGTCGGGCGGCTGGCGGCCTTCGGCGATCGCCTCGACGATCCGCGGCGACAGAAATCCGAGCCGGAGCAGCCGATGCACGGAGCGGCGATCGAGTTCTTCCCGCCTCGCTATCTCCGAGACCGACTGCACGCAGCCCGCGATCAGGTCCTGAGACCACCGGCGGGCGCGGGCGACCGCTTTGAGCAGGGGCAGATCGACCCGGACGGCTGTGGCGTCGCCCTCGAGCACCATGCGCATCTCGACCCCGCGCCGCTTCATCTGCATCGGCACGAATCTGGTGAGAACGATGTGGCGCGGCGGCGCGCCTTTCTGTTCTTCGGCCGGCGGGATCGGCACCTTGAGCGTAACCCGGATGCCGTCGCGGCTGAGATCGGTCCGCTCAATCAGGTCGGCGAGCGCCGCTGCGGCTTCGCGCTTGGTGCGTAGCCGTTCACTCCACGCTTGTGCGGACTTCAGGACCGCGGGCAGCCGATGCGCGTCGCTGCCGGACTCCTCGACCGCCTGCGCGATGGCATCGCGGTCGGCGAGGATTTGTCGGGCGGCGGCTGAGACGGATCGCTCAACTTCGGGCGCGGATAATCGCCACCCGTGCTCCGCATCTTCCGGTCCGCTTCTGACCAATTTTCGCGAGACGTAATAGCGATAGCGGCGCTGCCCTTTGGCTGCGCCCTGCACGTATAGAGGCTCGCCCTTTTCATCGAACAGCTTGCCTGCAAGCGGACTTCGCGGCGCTTCGGTCTTGCGCCCCTCGCCCTGGCGGACCGCCCGAGTACGCAGCCGCTCCTCGACCCGCTCCCACAGTTCGCGGCTGACGATGGCCTCGTGCTGGCCGGGGTGGCGTTCATTCTTGTGGCGGATCTCGCCCAGGTAGATTGGGTTGGAGAGCAGATGGTAGAGCGCTCCGCGCGAGAAGGGCTTGCCACCTCGCTGCTTTCCGTTCTTCGATACCTTGATTCCCGAAACGATCCCGCGCTGGTCGAGGTCTCTCTTTAGAAGCCGGACGCTGCCCAGTTCTAGGTAGCGCTCGAAGATCTGCCTCACGGTCCGGGCCTGGCCCTGATGCACGACGAGTTTGCGGTCGTGGACCTCGTATCCCAACGGGAGCCCGCCGCCCACCCACATTCCCTTGCGCTTGGATGCGGCGATCTTGTCGCGGATGCGCTCGCCGATGACTTCGCGCTCGAACTGCGCGAACGAGAGCAGCACGTTGAGGGTCAGCCGGCCCATCGAGGTGGTGGTGTTGAACTGCTGGGTGACCGCCACGAACGATACTCTCTGCGCGTCGAACAGCTCGACCATCTTGGCGAAGTCGGCGAGCGAGCGGGTCAGCCGATCAACCTTGTAGACCACGACGACATCGATCAGCCCCGCGCGGATGTCCGCGAGCAATCGCTGAAGCGCCGGCCGCTCGATCGTCCCACCCGAATAGCCGCCATCGTCGTAAGCGGTCTTAATCAGCTTCCAGCCCTCGCCGGCCTGGCTCTTGATGAACGCCTCGCACGCCTCGCGTTGCGCGTGCAGCGAGTTGAAGTCCTGCTCGAGCCCCTCTTCTGTGGACTTGCGCGTGTAGATGGCGCAGTGCCTGATCGGGGTGTCAGCCATGGGCCGCCTCCTTGGCCCGGCGCTTGAGGCCGAAGAACAGAGGTCCCGACCAGTGGGTGCCGGTGATCGCGCGGGCGACTTCGGACAGCGACTTGTAGCGCCGACCCCTGTAAACGACGTCGTTGTCGAGCACCGTGACGCGGTGATGGACGCCGCGCCACTCCCGGATCAGCACGGTACCCGCGCCGGCGCGCCGTTTCGAAATCCGCTCTGATGCGGCCTGCTCGCGGCCATCGCAAACACGGTCAAGGATCCGTTGCGTTGCCAGCTTGAGGCCGCCGAGCGCTCTTTCCTGAAGCCGGTAGGCGAGTGCCCGAACCATCAAGGAACGTCCGAGGTAGGGCGCTGGATCGGCGCCAATCAGGGCCTTCCATCGCTGCCGCAACGTTTCCGCCTCGAGCGCGGAAAGGCTCGCAATCTCCCGCGCCAAATCCTCCGAACCGCCGACAGGGCGCGGCCTTATTGTTGCGTCTCGCGAACTTGCTCGTATCATGGAAACCTCCGTTCAGGTGTCCATGTGCGCTCTGTTTGCGGTATAAATCCAGTCGCCGGTGGGGCGGCTAACTCAGCGAAATGTTTGAGGAATCTGGCACCTGTTGATCGAAAAGGCAGCCGTTCTCTCGCATTTGCGGTAGGCTCGCAGCCCGCTTGTTCGATTATGCGGTGCCAGTAGAACCAGCATGACGGCTGGCGACGTAAACTGCTAGATTACCCAGGGTATTCTCAAGAGAGGGAGTTCTCTTGGCTCGTCTAGAAGAGCTAACGAGGGGCGCGTCGGTCAGGGGAATCCTGCCGAATCAAAGCGTCGTCGTTGTCGACGCGGCGTGCTCCCCTAGCGCTCAGCTTTACCAGGCGCCCTTTGCGATATGGATTCCAAGATCGCATCTGACCGACGAAATTTGGTCACTTGCTGAGGGCTGACAAAGTCGCCCGGGAGTTCGAAACGACTGCGCTCCGTTCCTGAGTCTCCAATGTGGAGAAAAATCCGACTAAGTGCCAAAAACCCGGCCCGTGTGGCGTTTCGGCGATTGGAAGGCCACCGGAGAAAGGGCCGTTTGACA
>JBEKWX010000429.1:0-3358 GCA_049512675.1 Terriglobales bacterium
AATCTCAGCCGGTTGGAAGAGGTCCTGGTCGTAACGAAAATCGATGAAAGACAGGCCGAGCCTGACCACGCGGGCACAGCGCGGGCCATCGATATCCTGGCCGAGCGCCTGCCGACGGTTCCTCCCAAGCCGGAAAATGCGGAGAAAGGCGCCGCGCCGGGAACGGCCTCTCCGGGGACGGTCGCGCCCGGGACTGTCGCACCAACGACTGGAGCACCAGCGACTGTCACACCAACGACCACCGGCTCCCCTACCAAGCCCAAAGCCGCGCCCCCGGCAGCTTCCGCCAGTGGTGCGCCGGCCACGCGAAAAACGGCGAGCTCCGTCTCTTCTTCCGGAACTGGCTCCGGAACTTCCACTGGAACTCCGGCAGGCGCAACCGGAACATCTGCTGTGAAAGCTTCTCCCCAGCCCGTGAAGGCAGTGGTCCAACCTCAGCCCGAACCACAACCCGCCGTGCAGGATAGTCCGCACTAACGTGGCCATTACTTACACTTCGGGAGAGCAGGTTGAGGTTTACCGTTTCAGTATTCCTGCGACGATCCTGATTCCCTTGGTCGCCGTTTTCTTGCAAGCGTGGCTGCCACTCCGATTTCCTTTTTTCACCATCTTTGATCTTCCGCTGCTGGTCGTGATCGGTTTCGCGACGGCGCGCCGCAATCCGCTGGCGGGCCTGATTACGGGAGGTTTGATCGGTATTCTGCAAGACGCGCTGACCCACCACCCCATCGGGCTCTACGGAATTTCAAAGACGGTGGTGGGATTCGGCGCATCTTCGCTCGGCATCAAGCTGGACGTGGAAAATGTCGGCTCCCGCTTCCTGCTTACGATTTTCTTCTACGTAGTGCACGAAGTCGTTTACTTCATGATAGCCCGCGGATTGGTCGGGCTGCGCATGGCGTGGAGCTGGCCACACGAACTTCTGTCGGGCGTAGCCAACGCCCTGCTGGGCGTCCTGGTCTTCATGTTGCTCGATAGAGTCAAGCAGCGAACGTAAGGTAGGGACAGCCGCCCTCGGCTGTCCAGGCGAGCGCAGCTCGCCATGGTTTTCGTTGGTTCATCCGTGCACTCAAGATCGTAGCGGGGCTTTGCCCCGCCGGACAGCCGAGGGCGGCTGTCCCTACGTGACCATCGCGAGAACATAACCCAGCGCAGCCGCCGCCAGAGTAGAGAAGAGATTCACCGTTTGGTTGTCGATCCAGCCGCGGCGTTGCAGCGTCGCGCCGAGAACGCTGTCGATGAGCATTCCGGCGAATCCGGCGGCGAGCGGAATCCAGAGTTCAGACGGAAGAAGCATCCCGCCCACCGTCACCACCGCCGCCATCGCCAGACCGGCCGCCAAGCCTGAGATGCTTCCGGGAATCGTAATGCCGCCGTCGGTCCCTGCCGGGACGCGTTCCCCCGTTGTAATCAGTCGCGCCTCTACGCCGCGGTACTGCCCGATTTCGCTGGCCACGGTGTCAGTAGCTGCTTCGGCGAGAGCTGCGGCTGCCGCGACCAGCCAAACCCGATTTCCGGTGGCGCTGAAAACGATGGATGCGAGCGCAGTTACTGCCAGATTCGCGAGTACCTGCCAGGCATTCCGGCCTTCCCTGCGCTCGGCCAACCCGAGTGCTAGTTTGCGGCGGTATCCAAGGCGGGTAGATACCCAGGTCATGACAAACAAGGTTGCGAGCGCGACGAAAGCCGCCGGACCTATGCCGGCAAAAAGCACGAAACAGGCAAGACCCCCCGCCAGAGCTCCGGAGCGATTGACGCCGCGCACGGCTCGAGCCAGCACCGCGAAGCCCAACGTCACGATGGCAGCGATTGCCAACCGCTCCGGGGATGACGCCCAACCGTGGGCTAGAAATGGGCTCAGCATTTTAGAGGCAGCTCTCAGCTGTCAGCTCTCAGCTCTCAGTAGAATCTCACGTCCCTGACAGCTGAGAACTGACAGCTGAGAGCTGAGAGCTAACCTGCACGATCCCCGCTTGATAACACCATATTAGGGGTCTGGCGCCGGCCTACCCCGCCATCTAGTGCTTGACCTTTGGATTCGCCCGTAATCTGGCGGCTGCAAGCTCTCCCCATTTAGGCTACACTTCTGTACGCTCGGTGAGGTTCGAGCGCCTGAAGACTTTGTGGCGACGCGGTTTGCCGCGTCTGCCGATGACAAGAAGAAACGAGGCAAAGCCTTGTCTCCGCTTCGTTTCTACAATGGGGTGAAACCAATGGCGGCCTCAGTCTGGTCTGGATATCTTACGTTCGGATTAATCTCGATGCCGGTGCGTCTGTTCTCGGGCGCGCGCAGCAGCGGCATCTCGTTCAACCAGCTTCATCGCACGGACCACCATCGGGTGAGGCAGCAGCTTATTTGCCCGGCGGACAACCAGGTCCTGGAGCGTAGCGATATCGTCAAGGGCTATGAGTATCGCAAAGACGAGTACGTCATCATCGACCCTGAAGAGATCAAGAAGATTGAGCCGAAAACCGCGAAAACGATGGAGATCCTCGAATTTGTGAAGACGAGCGAAGTGGATCCCGTGTACTTCGAGTCGTCGTATTACATGGTTCCGGATGAAGCCGGCCGCCGTCCCTATGCGCTGCTGACCAAGGCGCTCGAGGAGAGCGAGTACGTCGCCATCGCCAAGCTCACCATGCACAACCGCGAATACACCGTTTTCCTGCGCCCGCATAAAGGCGGAATGATGTTGCATACCATGTATTACGCCGAGGAGGTGCGCGAAGTCGAGTCCTTCGGCGCTCCCGAGGTGGAGATTAAAGACGCCGAAATCAAAGTTGCCCATCAACTCATTGAAGCGCTGGCGGGCGAGTGGGACCCGGAGAAATATCACGATACCTTCCAGGAAAATCTGAAGAAGCTGATTGAGACGAAGCTGGAGGGCGGCGAAGTGCAGGCCGTCGAGCAGCCGAAGAAGCTGGCCCCGGTGGTCGATCTGATGGCGGCGCTGAAGGAAAGCCTGGCCCAGACGAAGAAGCCGGTCGCCTCGGAAAAAGTTGCCGAGATGCCAGAAGCGGGCCAACCGAAGAGACGCCGCGGGCGCGCGTGAATCCATAATGAACCCGAGGTTTCAAGGATTCAAATAATTGCCGTCGCGTACCTGCTCGGCAGGAGGTTTTCTACGAAAATCGCCAAAGTTAAATTGGGCGCATTAATTTTATTTTTTATCGCGGAGACGGCGGCCTCGCAGGACCGGATGCCGCCGATCCCGGCCGACAAGATGACGGATGTTCAAAAGAAAGTCGCAGCCGAGTTGATCGCTGGTCCACGGGGAGCGCTGGTTGGTCCTTTCATACCACTGCTTCGGAGCCCCGACCTTATGAGCCGGCTGCAAAAGGTCGGAGAATACATCCG
>JBEKWX010000430.1:0-3347 GCA_049512675.1 Terriglobales bacterium
ACCTGTTCGCGCGGGCGCAGATATTTTTCCGGAGCGCGGTGGCACTCGAGGCAGAATTCCATCTGCAGCGACGCGTACTGGTACATCAGCGGCATCTGATCGACAGGACCGTGGCAGGTGTTACAGCCCACGCCCTTATTCACGTGGATGCTGTGATTGAAATATACGTAGTCGGGCAACTGGTTGACGCGCGTCCATTGGAGCGAGCGGCCGGCGCGGAAACTTTCGCGGACAGGCTCCAGATAAGCCGCGTTGGTCCAGATCTGCGCATGGCAGTTCATGCAGGTCTTAGTGGGCGGGATGCCGGCGAAGCTCGATTGCTCTACTGAGGTGTGACAGTAACGGCAGTCGATGCCGAGCCCGGTAACGTGGTGCTTGTGGCTAAACGGGACGGGCTGCGACTTGCGGACTCCCGCATAAGTGATGTACGGAGACCGCTCAAACTGCACCCAGACCCAAAACACCCCGGCCGCAGCCAAAACAGTCAGGACCATAGAGGCCCGGGCGATTGCATTGCTGCTGCGTGGGAAGATCTGCATTGAGTGTGAAGTTTTTGGTATTGCGAGATTTTAGCTTGCGCCGCTCCCGGTTGATCGCGTTCGTATGATGCGCGTCACGTACTGCTGTGACGCACGTTACTGAAACATGCGAGTATAACAGTTACCCGGCGAATTGGAACAGGCCGCCGGCCAAGAACCCTCAGCGCAGGTTCATGACCAGCAGTTTGGGTTCCGTCATTTCCTGAATCGCGTCGCGCAAGCCCTCGCGTCCAAGTCCCGAATCTTTGATGCCGCCGTAGGGCATATGGTCGATGCGAAAAGTGGGAACGTCGCCGGCAATCAAGCCTCCGACTTCGAGTTCGTCGTACGCCTGAAAAATAAGTTTGGCGTCGCGGGTGAAAAGTCCGGCCTGCAGGCCATAAGCGGAATTGTTGATCTGTTTCAGCGCGGAGGCGAAATCGTTGTAGGGCTCGACGGTCACGACCGGCGCAAAAATCTCCTGGCAATTCACTTTCATGTTGGGCTTGGTGCCGGTAAGCACGGTGGGCTCGAACAAGGAACCTTTGCGGCTGCCGCCGCAGAGCAGGCGCGCACCACCGCGAACCGCCTCCTGCACCCAGTCGGCAGCGCGGATGGCGTCGCTTTCGCGGATGAGAGGGCCGAGGTCGCTCGACTCGTCGAGGGGATCTCCGACTTTCAATTTGCTGACCGCTGCCAGGAACAGTTCGGTGAACTTTCCATAGATGGAATGCTCGACCAGAATGCGCTGCACCGAAATGCCGGACTGTCCCGCATAAGCAAAGCCTCCCGTGACACAGCGGTCGGCGGCGTAAGCAATATCGGTATCGTTGTGGACGATGACGCCCGAATTGCCTCCGAGTTCGAGAACCACCTTCTTCTTTCCCGCGTTGTTCTTGATCGCCCAGCCCACGGCGGCGCTGCCCGTGAAGCTGATGAGCTTGATGCGTTCATCGGTGACGAGCAGGCCGGAATCTTCGTTGGAGAGCAAAATCGCATTGAATCCGCCATCCGGCCACCCCGCTTGCTGGATCACTTCCGCCAGCAGCAGCGCGGTGAGCGGCGTCTCGGGCGCGGGCTTGAGCACCATGGAACAGCCGGCGGCAATAGCGGGTGCGACTTTGTGCCCGACCTGGTTCAAGGGGAAAGTAAAAGGCGTGATCCCGGCGACGGGGCCGAGAGGAAAACGTTTTACGATGCCCCAACGCCCGGCAGTCGACTGCTGCCAATCCAGCGGCAAATATTCGCCGTAGCCGCGAATGGTCTCTTCGGCGGCGACGTTGAACGTAAATACAGCGCGGTCCACTTCGCTGCGAGCGCTCTTGATGGGCTTGCCCGCTTCCAGCGCAATCGTGCGGGAAAATTCCTCCTTGCGATCGTGAATGCCGATCGCGATCTGGCGCAGTACTCGTTGGCGTTCGAATGCGGGCAACCGCCGGGTGGTTCCGAAGGCTTTGACAGCGGCCGCAATGGCGGCTTCCGCGTGTTCGCGGCGTCCATGGTGGACGTGCGCGAGGAGGGCGCCGTCGTAAGGCGCGCGAACGTCGACGATGTCACCCTCTTCCAGCCACTTCCCGTCCAGAAAAAAACCGTGGGTTGCAACCGGGATCGCCGTCATCTGGGCCATGTCTTGCCTCTTTCGAGTTGCTCTCGCGGTTCGCGTCTGATGGTTTGACTCTTGATTCGCTTCTGACGATTCGCGTTTTGATTTAAGCCCTGATTTGCGTCGAATGATTATAGAACTTCGTGAGGGCCGCGTAATCTACCGCTGCGCGGTCTTCCCGAGTGACCCTTACGGAAACCGAGCTACAACACCGCCGTCTCGTGAATCATCCGCCCCTCCGCGAAGCGCGAGAAGTTCAGAAGCGACGCTTCGATCAGGTCGGTCTTCCCGGTCAAAATCAGGTCGCTCAGAATTTTTCCGGTTGCGGGCGAGTGCATCACTCCATGGCCGCTGAAGCCGTTGGCGAAGAAGAAACCTGGGACCTCCGGAGATTCACCGAGAATCGGGTGATGGTCGGGCGTCATTTCATAAAGCCCGGCCCAGGCTCGCTTCGGATTGACTTCAACATTTTCGAAGACGGGCACGCGATCCGCAGCGCGGGTCAGGATCTTCTCGATGAAGCTCGCGTCGAAATCAGTTTTATAGCCGGGCGTTTCTTCCGGGTCGTTCCACGCCAGCAGGAATCCACGGCTCTCCGGGCGGAAGTGAAAGCCGGTGGACATATCGACGATCATGGGCGCGGTGTGCGGAAACTGGTCGAAAGGTTCGGTCGGAACCAGCATCCGGCGCAGCGGTTCGACGGGCAAGCCGATCCCAGCCATCCGAGCGATCTCCGCTGCCCAGGCTCCCGCGCAATTCACCACCGCAGGCGTGGAAACTGACTCCCGGGTGGTAGTAACCTCGAAGGTCTCACCGCGCCGCGCAATCGCGGTTACGGTCGCGTTCTTCCACAGCGTCGCGCCGTGGTCGGCAGCCCACGTCATGAAGCCGGTCATCGCGCTGTTCGGGTCGACAAATCCATCGGTCGCGCAGAAACTCCCGCCAACAATGTCGTTGCCGCGCAGCAGCGGAAACATGCCGCGAATCTCGTCGCCCGCCAGCAGTCGCACGTTCTTCAGTCCCATGGCGACCTGCTTTTCGTAGTTGGCGCGCAAGTAGGCCATGTGTTTTTCGCTGGTCGCGCAAAAAAGATATCCCTGGGGCCGGTAGTCGCATGGATAGCCAAGGCGCTCTTCGAAGCTCGCATAGAACGGGATCGAGTAAAGCGACATCTGGATGTTGACCGGCGTCGAAAACTGCGCGCGCACGCCGCCCATGCTCTTGCC
>JBEKWX010000431.1:0-3345 GCA_049512675.1 Terriglobales bacterium
ATGCGCAAGTGCGGTCTGGCGATCGCGGTGAAGAACGCGCGCCCCGAGGTCAAAGCCGAAGCCCACTGGGCTACGTCCCACGCGGGTGGAGACGGCGCTGCCCGCGACGCAATCGAGTACATCCTGAAAGCGCAGGGCAAATGGAAGCAGGCGGTAGAGGAATATATTTCGGAAAGAAGCTGAGTGGTTCGTCGTACGCTGTTCGCTATTCGCTATTCGCGGAACCCGCTATTCGCTCTTCGCTATTTGCGAAAGCCGTTTGCTTGGCGAAAAGCGAGCAGCGAACGACGAACAGCGAAACGCTAACGGCCAATTGCTCCTAGGGCCTGAACTTCACCCACCGGTTGCTTGCTTGGGGCGTGCTCGGGTTCGCAACCGGTGGGTGTTTGTTCTCCCTACTCACCCTGTTGTTTTCAGGAGCGTAATTCTGGAAACCCCGCTCTACCGGGAAAGTTTCGGAGGTTCTCCTCTTTTCCCGGTTTTTCTAACTCATTTCCCGCCAGCGAGTTAGCAGCGGGCTAATCGGGGATGGCCAGCGTCTTCGCCGCCATAAGTTGCGCGAAGCGGGGGTCTTTGCGCAGGGTGCTGAACTCGTCGTCCTTGTATACGTTATTGATGTCCTTGTAACCCTCTTCCATCGCTTTCTTCAGATAGTGCAACGAAAGCTCTGGTGAGCCGGTCTTGGCATAGATTTTGGCGATGACGTAGTCGTAGTGGGCCCGGTCTTCGGGAGAAGAAAGCTGGGCGAGAACTCCGGCGCGGGAGGTTCGCTCGAAGATTTCGGGATCAAGCTCCATCGCTTTGGAATAGCTTTGTATGGCTTTGTCGAACTGTTTCTTGCCGAAATAAGCCGCGCCCATGTTGCTGTAGTAGGAGGCGGCGTTGTCCTTCAAGGAGATCGCTTTCTCGTAGTGCTTGATGGCTGCGCTGTAGGCGTGCGCCTCGTAATAAATGACGCCGAGATTGTTGTAAGCGTCGGCATATTTACGATCGGCCCGGATGGCGTGCTCGAAACTCTTCTTGCCTTCCTTATAGCGCTGCATCATGAGTTGGCAGATCCCAATTTTGTTGAACATGGCCGCATTCCCCGGCGCGCTTTTCAGCGCGGCTTGGTAGAAATCCACCGCGTCGAGATAGTTCTTTTCCGTGCGCAGTTCGTCGCCACGTTTCTCGAGTTCCTCGGCGGATGCTCCGGGAGCGGGCGGATCGACGCGGTGCAGCGGCGGCGGACCGACCTCCAACTGTTCGGAGCTCTGAGCTTGCAAGGGGAGAACGAGAAGGGTAGCGAAGAGAAGCGATACGGAGCCGATGCGGATACAGGAAAGCATATTTCCCCCCGGCCGAACCTACAAAACTTCAGAGTTTCATCGCCTTCAGCGTACTTTTCAGGGTACTGTGTCACGTCCCCTGCAAGTTTGAGGCCGCGCAACCGGTCGTTGCTGCCACCTGCTCCCTACGTTTCGCGACTATTGCGGCGGTGGGCCGCTGTCACCATTCTTGGACGACGCGGGCGCGTCCTTGTCATCCTTTGGGGAGCCACTGTCTCCCTTGAACACGCCAACGATCTTGCCGAAGAAGCCTTTCTTTTTCTTCTTGGCCTCTTCCTCGGATTGGACACCGGCGGCCGTCTGCGTGTTCCCGCTCGCGCCGGCCGGGGGCAGCGCGTTCTCGGAACTTCCGCCGAATATGCGGGAGAAGAATCCCTGCTTACTGCCGCTCTGGTCGCAGGTATCGTGAGGTTCGGTGCCGGCCACAAAGGCAATCGTGTAATCGTCGGGACAGGATGGCGTCGCCAGGCGGTTGGTGATTTTGTCGAGTTCCACATCCACCACGCCTTCCGGTTGGGTGAAAGGCCTGACGTCCGAATACTGGGGCAGGGTAACCGCTTTCCTCATGAACTCGGCCCAGATGGGGGCCGCAGTCTGCGCGCCGCTCAGGTGAATGTCGCTGTAATCGTCGAATCCCACCCAAACGATGCACAGCAGGTTGCTGGTATACCCGGCGAACCAGCCGTCGTGCGAAGTGCCCGTCTTACCCGCCGCCGGGGCGGTGAATCCGCGAGTACGAACGCCGGCGGCGGTGCCGAAATTCATGACTCCTTCCAGCATGTTAGTCATGACGAAGGCGACGCGCGGATCGAGAACCTGATTTTTCTCGGTCCCGAAGTTGACGACAACATCGCCTTTGGAGTTGCGCACCGAATTTACGAAGACGGGTGAAAGCCGCAGGCCGCCGTTGGCAAAACTTGTATAGGCGGCCGTCATGTCGACGGGGGTGGCGTCGTAGGCGCCGAGTGCCATCGCCGGGGTGGCTTTCACCGAGGCGATCCCGGCGGACTTGGCCAGATTCGCCACTTTGTCATAGCCCACTTCTTCCGCCACTTTCACGGTCGCGTTGTTGAGCGAGAGCGCCAGCGCATAACGCAGCGTTACATCGCCGTGGTACTCCTCTTTGTAGTTGCGCGGCTCATAAATCTGGTCGCCATAGGAGAACGTCGTTGGCTGATCGGCAACCATAGACGCCGGAGTTATCACGGCCGTCGAGCCGTCGAGCGCCGTATTCATGGCGGCCGCGTACACAAACGGTTTGAAGATGGAGCCGGTGGGACGCTTGGCGAGCGCGTGGTTCAGTTGGCTGGCTCCGTAGTTTCGTCCGCCGACCAGCGCTTTGATTTCGCCGGTGTGAGGGTCCATGGCAACCAGCGCCACCTGCGCCTGGGGGCCGGGCGTGACCTTGGCTTCAAACTTGTTCTTTCCGACCTTGGTCATGTGGGTACGCATCTTGGTGACCTGATCGTCGACCAGCTTGATGCCGGTTTCGACCGCTTGCGCGGCCGCCCGTTGCAGTTCGGGATCAAGCGTCGTATAGATGCGGTACTCCTGTTCGTTGACCTCGTGCTCGTTCAGTTTGTTGACGATGGTGTCGCGAACCATATCCACGAAGTAGGGCGCATCGCTGGCCTCAACGTTCGGCGGGGCCAGTTTGAGCGGCGTCGCCTTGGCTTTATCCGCTTGTTCGCGCGTGATGGCGTTGGTTTCGACCATGGACTCGATCACGATATTGCGGCGTTCCAGAGCGCGCTCGGGATGGCGATAGGGCGAAAGAAAGCTGGGCGCCTGGATCAATCCCGCGAGCAGCGCGGCTTCCGGTAGGGTGATGTCTTTCAGATCCTTGTTGAAATAGGAGCGGGAGCCTTCGGCCAAGCCCGAGATGGTGAACGACCCGCGCTGTCCCAAATCGACGCGGTTGGCGTAGAACTCGAAAATCTGCTGCTTGGAAAACTTCTGCTCCAACTCCACTGCGATCAGCATTTCGATCAGCTTGCGCTTGAAGGTTTTCTCCGGG
>JBEKWX010000432.1:0-3333 GCA_049512675.1 Terriglobales bacterium
CGACTGCAGCGCGAACATATGCGCGGGCAGGAAGTCCGCGAGCAGCCGCTCCAGGCTCGCTTCCCCGAACTGGCCGCGCAGATGCGGAAGCTTGAGCAGGTTGTTCAGATCGTTAATCGAGTGGCCGAGCGCACCGACTTCGCGGAGTTGCTCCTCCGCGGCCTTCAAGTGCTGCTGAACTTTTTCGAACTGCGCAAATCCTTCCTTGATATTCTGATCGAGCTTCACCTGCACCTGCTCGGTGATGGCCATCAGCTTCGAGTCCACGCGATCGCGAATCGAATCGAGGCTCTGCGCGGTCTGCTGATTCAGGCTCTGAAATTCGCTCTTCAGTTGCTGTGTGGTGAGCAGGAGAGAACTGGTCATCTCGCTGCGGCCATCGCTCAAGCTCCGGTTTTGCTCTTCCCTTCCCGCGGCAAGTTGCTGCTCGACCGAGCTTCGAATCTCTGAAAACCCTTGCTGGATGCGGTCTGTGACCTGCTGGCGAAGGTCCCCTTTAGTCTGCTCGAGGCGAGTGGCCATGTCGGCAGTGCTGATACTGATCTTCTGGCCAAGGGCGCTATTGAACCTTTCGAGCTGATCTGCAACTTCCGCCTTTACATCCACTTGCGCGGCAGCCGAAACGCGGCGCAGCAGAACAGCCGAGAACCCAAGCAGGACAAGGGTTCCGACGAGCACGGTAACCAGCAGTATGGTCTCCATAGTAAGTAGTTGAACTGAATTCTAGAAGCTAGCGTGAGAGATGGAAAGCGGAAAACTTTGCCGGCGATCCCCGCGCCGCAACGCCAACCACAAAAATCATGCTCCGGGCCCTGGCGGTTTCATTCGCGATGTTGGCGGTAAGTCTCGGACCCTGCGCGGCACAAACAAAGCCGCCAGCACTCGATATTTGCGACGCCGGTCGCACTGGCGCTGGCAACCAGCAACCCACCCAATCGAACTCGGCGGCCGGATCGTCTGACGAGGACTACGCCGCCGAGAACGAACTCTTGGAAGCGGCCAACCAGAGCCGCGAACTCGCCGGAGTGTCCCCGTTGCGCATGGAAGAAAGTCTGCGCGAAGCAGCGCGAGCGCACGCCCGGCGAATGGTGGAGAGCGCGCGTCTGGAGCATCGTTTGCCCGGCGAGCCCTCCCTGCTCGAAAGAATTGCCCATGTCAGCCCGCTAAGAGTGGATCGCGCCGGCGAGAACATCGCCTACGCTAGTTGCGCTCCGGGCGCGAATGATGCCCTGATGCGCTCGGCCCCGCACCGCGAGAACCTGCTCGATCGCGGATTCAATGTCGCGGGCGTCGCCGCCATCTGGAGCAAAGGCCGGCTATATGTCGTCCAGGATTTCGCGCGCGAGGTGCCGTCGTATTCCGCACAGCAGAGTCGGAAATTAGTGGGCCGGGCCGTCGATGAGATGCGTCAGCAGGCAGGACTGCCCGAGCTCGTCCAACTCACGCCGCCGAATCTTGACGAGGCCGCCTGCTCGCTGGCGAGAGAGAATCGTCCGAACGCTCACCTGCTCGCGGCCACCTACGACAATCGAAAAATTATCACCTACACCGAGAGCCGTCCGGAGGTCCTGCCGCCAGGTGCCTTGCGTCTGCTGCGCGATTCAGGCGTTAGCCAGTTTGCGGTCGGCTCCTGCTATGCGCGCAATGCGGCGTATCCGACTGGAATGTATTGGGTCGCAATTCTTCTCTACTGACTCTTGCTCGCTGTTCTGTTGAGAGTGTCAAGACGTTCGCGGGATTCGCGAGCGAGTGTGTCCGCGCCACACAAGCACTGTGCTAACCTGCGATCATCTGATCTTCTAATCTCTGGCCCGCCGTATGGAACCTGCTCCGCGAATCCGCATAGGGACTGCCGGCTGGTCATACAAGGACTGGGATGGGATTCTTTATCCTCCGGAAGTGACGCGGAAGAAAATCCATCCCGTCGAATTTCTGGCGCGATTCTTCGACGTCATCGAAATCAACACTTCGTTCTACGGACACATCCGCCCGGAACTGGGGCGCCTGTGGGCGCGGACGGCAGCGGCAGTCAATCCAGATTTTCTTTTCACCGCGAAGCTGCACCGCTCGTTCACCCATTCTCCGCTGGCCGTGGTGGAACCAACTTCGGCGGCGAGCATCCGTCCGAATGACCGGGACGAACGGCTGGCCCGCGAGGGTCTGGACTCGCTAGCCGCGGAAGGCAAGCTGGGCGCGCTGCTCATCCAGTTCCCCGTCTCTTTCAAAAACACCAGCCTGAACCGCGAGTACCTGGAGCAGTTGCTGCGGCAGTTCATCGAGTATCCGCGCGTGGTCGAAGTGCGGCACGAGAGTTGGAACAATCCGGAAACGATCGCCGAATTCATGCGCCACAACGTCGGTTTCTGCAACATAGATCAGCCGTTGCTCGGGCGTTCGCTGGGGCCGACCGAGCATGTCACATCGGGCGTCGGATACGTCCGGTTGCATGGCCGCAACTACGAGCATTGGTTCGACAGCGACAACCGCAACGACCGTTACAACTACCTTTACAAGCCAGCGGAATTGGAGAAGTGGAAAGAAAAAATAGAAATCATCGCGCACCGCGCCGAGTCAACCTACGTAATCGCGAACAATCACTTTCAGGCCAAAGCCGCCGTGAATGCGCTGGAGTTAAGGCACCTGCTGGACGGAAACAAAGTCCGCGCCCCGGGGACGCTGCTGAAACACTATCCCGAGCTGAAAGAGATAGTCGAGATCGAAGACGCGGACGGCGGTTGGTCGCTGCTTGGGTGAGAAATCACGTCACTGGAACCGTGATCTTTTCGCGGGCAACTGTTTCGCCCGCGATGACTTTGACAGCCTAAGAGCCAACCCCAGTGCGATATTCTCTTAGGAAGAATTTCCCGATCCATGAGTGAAACCGTCCAGACAACGAGCGCAAGTTGGTGGAAAGCCTGGCTGTCAGGTCGCCTAGCCGAACTGCGGCAACGTGAAGGGCAGATCTTTCTGGTTTTGGCGCTGGTGATTGGCGCACTGACGGGCTCGGCGGTCGTCGCCTTCATCCTGCTGACAGAACGAATGGGGATGCGGCTGTATCCGGTGGGCGGTGCTCCGTGGCGGCGGGTGCTGTTTCCGGTCGTGGGTTCGCTCGGCATCGGCTACTTGTTGTATCGCTATTTTCCTGATGCGCGCGGCAGCGGCGTGCCGCAGACGAAGGCTGCTCTGTATGCGCGCGAAGGGCGCATCACCTTGCGCACCGTGCTCGGCAAGTTTTTCTGCACTTCAGCAACGCTCGCCAGCGGAATTCCGCTGGGACGTGAAGGTCCTTCGGTGCAAGTGGGCGCGGGCATTGGTTCCGTGCTCGGACGCCTC
>JBEKWX010000433.1:0-4771 GCA_049512675.1 Terriglobales bacterium
GCCTTCGTGCCGCAGTTCCTGGATCATATCCCGGACCTCGCGCCGCCCCATCGGGTCCAGCCCCGACATCGGCTCATCCAGAAACACCAGCTTGGGATCGTGCAAGATCGCCTGCGCCAGACCCAGCCGCTGCAACATGCCCTTCGAGAACTTCCGCAATTGCATCCCTGCCGAATCGCTCAACCCTACCCGCGTCAGCATCTGCTCCACCCGCGCCGCGCGCCCTTTCGCCGGAATTCCGGAAAGGTGCCCATAATAGTTGAGCAGCTCTCTGGCGGTGAGATGGTCGTAGAAATAGGGCTGCTCGGGCAGAAATCCAATCTGCGATTTCACCCGCGGATCGTCCATATCCAACCCCAGAATCCGCGCGCTTCCAGCCGTCGGGAATACCAAACCCATCAGGAGCTTGAAGGTGGTGGTCTTGCCCGCGCCGTTCGGACCGAGGAAGCCGAACACCTCTCCCTCTTCGATCGTCAGGCGGAGCGGACGCAGCGCCAGTTTCGGCCGCTTGCGCCAGAATCCAACGAGGTAGCTTTTTTCCAGGTCGAGAATCTCAATCGCAGCCATGGCTATGCGCGCAAATGCCAAGCCCCTTGCGTGGAATTTGATATGGAATCTAAATTGTTAATTCTAATGAAGAGAATTATAAGCAATGGCGGCGCGATTGGGGATGTTTGGCTGTCCGGGCGATTACGAAAGTAAACCGGTCTGCCGGGACCAGAGCTGGCCTGCACGATCTTCCACGTTGGCCTGACGAATAGCTCTTGTGTATTACGGTTTGAGCTATCGTTGGAAGAGCAATGTAAAGTCCCAGTTGGCAGGCAGTGCCGTCATAGCGCCGTAGTGATAGATAAATCCGGTTAGTGCGAGACCTATGATAGCAACCTCTGGTCTGAACCCTAGCTTCCTGTTCAGGTTGAGGCGCCACAAAGCTACTGCTATTGTGGGCGCCAGGAACGAGAATGCTTCGAGGTAGTAGTAATAGTATTCGAATGGGCGAGCGGCGGTAGCCCATAGTGCCAGGTTCCCGGCGTATAGCGCCACTAGCAAATATTCCTTGTAATACAGAGCGACTACGAGAGCAGCCAGTCCGAAGAACGTGATGACTGGATTGGCTACCATGAAATCCATTGCGTCCCATGGCTGGGTGCGGAACACCCACTTGTACCATCGTTGAGCCATGAACGGATTGCCAGCGGCGTGCTCGTGGAAGCGGAGTATGAATAAGTTCATGCCAACGAACGACCGTTGGCTGTGATCCCTGAGCATAAGAGGCAGGAAGCCGAGGCTGTAGGTCGCCATAGCGGCACCTGTGAAGCATAGTAGCCGCTTCGCTTGCTTGCAGTTCAGCAGGCAGATGATGGCGAGAACGACCACCGCGCTCCACCTACAGCAAACGGCTGCGCCCATGGCTGCTCCTGACGCAACTGACCATGCTACTCGCCTTCTACGCCCCACTGTGTAGCAGTAGAGGCCTACGAGGGAGAGCGAGAAACTGAAGATGGGCAGCATTGCTAATCTGGACATTACGAACCAGAAGTTGTTGAGAGCGAGCAGGACGGCCGCCGTGATTGCGGCCGTTCTGCTCCCGGTTAGCTCGAGCACCCACGCTAGCATCATTGAGACCGCCAAGGCCCCGAACAAGGTGCTTGCTATACGCCAGCCCCAAGGGTTGTCTCCCAGCGTTTTGATCCCAAGGGCGATGAAATACTTCGCCATGGGCGGATGTTCCGGGTTGAACGTGGGCGTGCCCGCGATAAAGTTTCTGGCGGCCTGGGTATAGCCGTATTCGTCGAAGACGCTGCCGGTGGGTCCGGCGGGACCGTTGTGGTTGGCCAGGTTGATTGCCAGCAACCCCCATGAGGCGGCGAACGAAATGAGGATTAGACAGGCGTTCTTCACCTGGACTCCTTGATGAACTGCGGTGCTTGCTCGGTATAAGTGATCTTCCTTGCAGGGTACTCGGCAGCACCCTATGTGCTGCGCCATACCGTTGGTCTTGCCGACCTCCGCAAACCTTCGCCGCGCTCGACGCTACTGTTGCTCAGGAACCGTGGAATCGCAGGTTGTGATCACGGTCTGGCTGACGCGTATCACCGCATCTTCGAACGAGCAGAAGGAGTGTACGCCCGTGATCGAGTTTAACGGCGATGCGATGACTTGATAGGAGGTCGCCGGAGCGCCACTTACGCCCTGCAGATTGAAAGAATAGCCGCTCTTGGTGCCCGATTCCAGAACCGAATCGATCAAGCAGGCGCTAGTCGCTGAGGGCACAACACTGCCGGTGCAAGTGCCCGAGAGAGTGGTCAGGTTGGACGCAAAGCCCACTGTCGCATAGGTGGTGTTGTATGAAATCTGTGCGGTGTTCAGTGCGTTGAGCGCCCCCACTGCAGCTGACTCATTCGCCGCAATGCGCGAATTCAGAAAACTGGGTACCCCAATCGCCGCAATGATGAGAATGATGGCCACTACAATCAGCAGTTCAATAAGAGAAAATCCCTTGGCCCTTCGCATCGTATCTCCCGGATGAACGCTACCGATCAAGTCCCAGTCAAACCGTTGCATTTTTCATGCCGGACTTGGCCCCACCGCACGAACCGTAAGTCCTTGGGAATGCGACGCACCTCGCAGCCCCATCTCCTCGTTCGCCACTTCCGTCATTCCTCCTCATCGAAAGTGACATTTTGTGTTAGTGGATTTGTGGGTCCCGGAACAAGTGATCAATTAAGGCCGACCGGAAAACGCCCGACAATAAAAAAAGCAGAGGATTTCTCCTCTGCTTTTTTCCGGCTTGTACCCTCCCCCAGGTACTTTGCCAAATCCAAACTTACTGCAGCGGGGTCTCGGTTCCGGCGCAGGTGGTGACTCCAGCGGTGACGGTGCGCACCACAGCATCCGCGACCGAGCAGAAGGCGCGCACACCAGTGGTGTTCACAGTTACCGGGTTTGCCCAGACTGCATAGCCGCCGGACGTGCCCGTCGCACTGAAGTTGTAGCCGCTCTTGGTGCCGCCCGCCAGGGTCGAGTCGATCAAGCAAGCAGCGCCTGAGCTGGGAACGACGGAGCCGGTACAGGTGCCCGTCAGAGCTGTCAGGTTGGCCGCAAAGCCTACCGTCGGGTAGCTGGAGTTGTAAGAAATCATAGCCGTGTTGATGGTGCGAACCGATGCCACTGCGGACGACTCGTTCGCCGCAATACGCGCACGCAGAAGGTTCGGGATAGCAATCGCGGCGATGATCAAGATGATCGCGACCACGATCAGCAGTTCGATCAGTGAGAAGCCCTTTTGTTTCCGCATTTAAATTGTCCTCGTCTCCGTTTGACTGTTTTTTTTCAGCAACCTTCTGCGGGGCAGTCACCTTCTCTGTAGCCCTTGATTCCTCCAGTATGACACTTTCAGAGATCGGGATTGACAAATTTTGCCAGTTGGCGCTGGTCTCCATCTTCACCTTCAAATCACCGTCAGATGCCGCATCTCCCATTCTGAGAACGCTTGCCTCGGCTGTTTTTGCGCCAGCTTTCGCCTGCACATTTCCGATGGCTTGGCAGCCGGTGGTGCAAGTCGATTCATATCAGGGGACGCGTCAGCTATGCCGCAAGTTCTTCGAAATCGGAAGCGGCTTTTGTCTTATTTCCCGGAGAGGAGTGACTCCGTGGTTTTCAGCGCCTTGGGAAAATCCGGCGAGGAGCGCGCCACGCTCTCGGAAATCGCGTTGGCCTCGTTCGCGTGCCCCGCTAACCGCAATGCCCGCGCCAGCAACAAGTACCCGACATCAGTGGGCTGCACCGCCGATGCACGTGAGTACAGGCGAATGGCCTCCGCCAGGTCGCCAGTCTCCTGGGCGACCAAGCCGAGCCCGACCATCGCCCTGGCTCGACCGGGCTCCAACTGCAGCGCCGTCTCGAAACACTGCTTGGCCTTCATCGACTGCCCCATTCCGCGATAGGCAAATCCCAGGCTGCCGTAGGCCGTAGCGCGCATGCCCACGTCGCCCGCATCGCGAGCCACCATCTGGTAGTGCTCGATGGCCGCTGGCAGATTGCCGCGGCCCTCCTCGTAGGCGCCAAGATTCAAGTTGGCCGCTATTCCGTTGGGACGGATGGCAATGGCGGCGCGGAAGTGGGCGGCGGCCTCTTCGAGTCTGTCATGGTTGAAGAGAAAGTCTCCCAGGTTGTTCTGTGCGATGTAATTGTCCTGAGTCAGCGCCACCGCGCGCCGCCAGAACGACTCAGTATCGTGCCAGTAGCCCACCTGGCGGTAAGTGAGGGTTCCCAGCACCAGCAGACAAGAAACCGCGGGAAGGGCAAGCTGTCGAACGGAGAGTTGATGAGCCTGGGCCCAATCGGCCACCAGCCAGGTCAACATCAGAAACAAGCCGATGAACGGGATGTAGGCGTAGCGATCGGCCATTGCCTGATAGCCCACCTGCACCAGCCCAATCATGGGCACGAGGCTGCCCAGGAACCAGAACCATCCGACGGCAAGATACCGTCGATCGCGCGCGCGGGCGACCAAAGCGGTGACGAGCAGCAATACGATTACGGCCGAGCCCACTTGCCAGGCAGGATAGAGCTTCTCCGGGTGCGGGTACATAGCCACGAGTTTCGATGGCCAGAACGCCTTCCCCACATAGCGCACATACGAAATTACGGCAGTCTCCAGCCGCAAGAGCAGGCTGTACTGGGAAAAAGTCTGGACGGCGCCACTGGCTTTCTGCGCCGTCATCGTCACCACCGCGCTCGCGGCGGAGAGCAGCAGGAGTGGCAACTT
>JBEKWX010000434.1:0-3330 GCA_049512675.1 Terriglobales bacterium
ACATCGTCGGGATCGTGGCTGCCGACCTCGATATCGAAGACATCCACGTCAGCGAAGCGTTTAAAGAGGACAGCCTTGCCCTCCATGACGGGCTTGCCGGCGAGAGGCCCGATGTCGCCCAGTCCGAGAACGGCGGTTCCGTTAGTGACCACGGCGACTAGATTTCCGCGTCCCGTGTACTTGAAGGCGTCCTGCGGATTCTTCTCAATCGCGAGGCACGGTACAGCCACACCCGGCGTATAGGCCAGGCTCAGATCCCGTTGCGTGCGGCACGGTTTTGTGGGGGTGACCTCAATTTTTCCCGGGCGCGGCAAAGAATGATAGTCGAGTGCTTGCTGTTTGGTGAATGACATGGTTTCTCCTGGAAGTTCCGTTTGGTCGGAGGCGCGTCCACGTGCAGCTCGCAAATGGCATTGCACGGGCGGGGCGACCACAACTAGTCTGCTCTCGCCCAGAAGCGGAGGCTGTGATCTGGGTCACAGCGTATGGGCCGTCACGCCAGGGGCCCGTAGGGCACCTGGAGGCATGAATCTCACCCGGGGCTTGTCTATAATCAGAAGCTTACCCTGAAACGCTTGCTCTTGAACCCTTACTCTGCAAACTCAAGGACACTCATTGCCACTCGACGATGACATTTATGAAATCCGGCGCGAGAAGCTGAAGAAGATTGAGGCTCTCGGGCATCCGGCTTATCCGCGGAAGTTTAACTACAGCCACACCGTGGCGCAGATTCTGGCCGAGTATGGCGGGCAGACTACGGAGGAACTGGACTCTCCGCGGGTGACGGTGCGGGTAGCGGGACGCATTATGGCCATCCGGCTGATGGGTAAGGCGGGGTTTGCGCACTTGCAGCAGGACGGGCAGCGGCTGCAGATCTATGTCAAGAAGGATGCGGTCGGCGATGCCGGCTTTGAACTTTGGAAGCTGCTTGACCTGGGCGATCACATTGGGGTTCGCGGATATCTGTTTCGCACGCGCACGGGCGAACTGAGCATTCATGCCGAGGAACTGACTTTTCTTTCGAAGGACCTACTACCTCTGCCGGAAAAATTTCACGGGCTCACCGACGTTGAGTTGCGCTACCGGCAACGCTATGTCGATCTGGTGATGAATCCGGAAGTGCGCGAAGTGTTCTTGAAGCGCAGCAAGCTGGTGCAATCCTTGCGGCGGTATTTCGATGGGCAGGGGTTCATGGAAGTCGAGACACCGATGATGCATCCGATTGCGGGCGGGGCGGTGGCGCGTCCGTTTAAGACGCATCACAACACTTTGGATATGGATCTGTTTCTGCGCATCGCTCCGGAACTTTACTTGAAACGGCTGACGGTGGGCGGATTCGATCGCGTGTATGAGATCAATCGCAACTTTCGCAACGAGGGGCTGGGGTGGAGATGGAATCCTGAGTTCACCATGCTGGAGGCTTACCAGGCTTACACGGATTATCTCGGCATTCTGGGCACGACGCAGGGCGCGATCGAGCAGGCAGTGAAAGATGTAACCGGCGGGATGAAGACGAAGTGGGGCGAGCAAGAGATTGATTGGTCGCACACGAACTGGCGGCGGATGACGATGCGGGAGGCGATTGTGCACTTCTGGTCGGAGAAAGCGGGCGCGAAGCCCGAGCGCAGCGACTTCGCGGCGCATGGGTCGGTCGAGGCGCTGGTCGGGCGAGTGCGCGGCGCGGGGATTAGTTTGAGCTACGATGCGGCGGAGCCGGTGGGCAAGACGATCGCGAATCTTTTTGAAGCGGTCGCGGAGGAGCACTTGACGCAGCCGACGGTCATCTACGAATTTCCTACCGCCGTCTCGCCGCTGTCGAAGCAGAAGCCGGATGAGCCGGACTGGACCGAACGTTTTGAGATCTTCGCAGGGAAGATGGAAATCGCCAACGGCTTCAGCGAACTGAACGATCCGGAAGATCAGCGGCGAAGGTTCGAGTCGCAATTAGAACAACGCGAACGCGGCGACGAAGAAGCCCACCAGATGGACGAAAATTATATAAACGCGCTTAGTTATGGCATGCCTCCGGCGGGCGGAGTGGGTCTGGGAGTGGACCGGTTGGCGATGCTGCTCACCGACTCGCATTCGATTCGGGATGTGATTTTGTTTCCGTTGCTGCGGCCGGAAAAGCATTTAACCGCTGAGGGCGCTGAGAGCGCGGAGAAAGAATAGAGGCTCATTCGCGGATAGGGGTGACTGCGCTCCACGTCGTTAGAGACAGAATGACAATCCCTAAAGAGTGTGCGTGAGAACTCGGTCGTCCCTCCGGGACTTGAATCATTTCCTCCACTTTTTCCCAGCGCTGAAGCGGTGGGCTAAGTTGGTTCGTCCCTCCGGGGCTGAGGCCTCGATGCTTCGTTCGGCGGGTTGCTCGAAAACGAGTTCTCGGTTGCTCGAAGACTAGTTCTCGGTTGCTCGAAAACGAGTTCTCACGCACACTGTTTTTGCTTAAATAGCCCGGTGGACCCTAGCGCTTATGAACATACTTGACCTTGTGGTTGGTAAGCCCATTAAGACTAGTGACGAACGCGCCGAGCAGATCGGTCCGGTGCAGGGCATCCCGATCTTTGGTCTGGACGCGCTGAGTTCGGCTGCTTATGGCCCGGAAGCGGCCCTCAGCCTGCTGATTCCCCTTGGTTTTCTTGGCGTTCATTACATCGTTCCCATCAGCGCGGCCATCATCACGTTGCTGGTGATCGTTTACTTCTCCTATCGCCAGACCATCGCCGCTTATCCCTCGGGCGGCGGCTCGTATACGGTGGCGCGCTTCAACCTGGGCTCACGGGCCAGTTTGCTGGCCGCGGCTGCGCTGCTTGCCGATTACATCCTTACGGCCGCGGTAGGAATTTCCGCGGGAGTCGGCGCGCTGGTTTCGGCCGTGCCGTCATTGCTGCCGCACACGGTTTCTATTTGCGTCGGCATTCTTATCGTGGTCACCATCCTTAATCTGCGCGGCGTGCGCGATGCGGGGCTTGCCTTCGCGCTTCCCACCTATCTGTTTGTCGGCACGCTGCTCATTACCATCGTTGCGGGCCTTGTTCGTGTTCTCCTCAGCGGCGGGAATCCCACACCGGCAGTTCCGCTTCCGCCTCTGCCGCCGATGACGGCGACAGTCAGCTACTGGCTGCTGCTCAAGGTTTTCGCCAGCGGGTGCACGGCCTTGACTGGCGTGGAAGCGGTCAGCAACGGGGTGAAGGCTTTCCGGGAGCCTACGGTGAAAAACGCCCAACGCACTCTCACCGTGATTATTTTTCTTTTGGCGGTGCTGCTGGCGGGAATTTCGTATCTTGTAAAAGTCTATGGAATTGCGGCCACCGATCCGGGGGCGCC
>JBEKWX010000435.1:0-3300 GCA_049512675.1 Terriglobales bacterium
GTGCACTTCGACTTTCACAATCTGAAGACCGAATACCTGCCGCAGCGCAACGACATCATTTTTTGCCGCAACGTGATGATGTATTTCGACGAACCCGAACAGAAACGGCTGGTCGAGAAGTTTTACCGTTGTTTGAATCCCCAGGGATACATGTTTGTCGGCCATGCCGAAAGCCTGCTCGGGCTGACGGAAAAATTTCAGATGGTGCATCGCAACAGCGGTACGGCGTACCAGCGCGTAGAGGTAAGGATGTGACCGTTCCCCCCGAGGACAGAATGAGCGAACTCCGCCAGTTGTTCTTCGAAACCGCGGCGGAACTCGTGCAGAAGCTGAACGATGAAGCGATGCGGCTGGAGAAAGCGCCCGGCGATGCGGAGACGGCGCGCAGCCTGCGGCGGACGGTGCACACGCTGAAGGGGGACTCGGCCGCCTGCGGCTTCCGGGAACTCAGCGAACTGTGCCATGAGTTCGAGGACGTGCTGACGCTCGGGGGCATGGCGGCGGCTTCGGTTCCCGAGATCGCGTTGCGCGCGGCCGATGTGTTTGCGGCCTTGCTCGAAGCGTACCAGAAGGGGACGAAGCTTCCGAGCATCCAGTCCTTGCGCGCGGACATTGCCCGTCTGGCACACCCGGCGCCGGGCGGGACCGGCAAAGCCACACAGAAGAAAAAGAAAGCCGCCGCGAAGACCATCCGCTGGTCGGAATACGAACAACTGGCAATCGCCCGCGCGGTGGCGGCGGGCAAGCGCGTTCATCACGTGGTAGTCGAGATCGACCCGCAGTGCGCTATGCCCATTGCCGGACGTCAGATGATCCAGTTGGCCCTGGCAGGACTGGGCGAAGTGCTGGGCCTCTATCCGGCGGAAGGCAGTCTCGAGCCCATAAAACAAATCGAAGCGGCGCTGGTGTCGGACAAGCCGGTGGAGCAGATACGGGCCATGTGCAGCATCCCCACCATTGCGCTGAATGCAAAGGTCAAGGCGTTGCGCGTCCCAGCGCCGTTGCCGCCGCTCCTGCAGGCTTCCGCCGCCGCTTCTGAAGGCTTTGCTGCTGAAGGTGCGAACGAGAACGCGTTGCCGGCGCCCGCCGCGACCGCTGCCGGCGACACTGCCCGTTGCCCTGTCAACAAAGCTCCGGTGAACAAATCTCTGGTGAACAAGGCTAACGACGCTCCCGCCGCTGCCGAGCTTGCGCCCGCGCCGGCGACCGCCGTTCCGGGCGGCCCCGACAACCTGCTGCGGGTGGATGCGGAAAAAATCGACAGCGTGCTTAATCTGGTCGGTGAACTGATTCTGGCGAAATCGATGTTGCAGCAGGCGCTCCTCGAATTTGGCGGTCGCTTCCCGAAAGATGAGTTGCGGGGAAAGTTCGCCGACGCCATGGTGTTTCAGGGGCGTGTCTTGAATGACCTGCAGCACGCGGTCATGAAGATTCGGATGGTGCCGGTCGATCAATTGTTCCGCCGCTTCCCGCGCATTGTGCGGGACGTTGGGCTTCATTGCGGGAAAGAAGTCGAGCTCACGATCAAAGGCGGGCAGACCGATCTCGACAAAAGCATTCTGGATGCGATTGCCGAGCCCATGACCCACTTGGTGCGAAATGCGATCGGCCACGGCATCGAGAGCGCCGAAGAGCGGGTTCGCGCCGGCAAGCGCGCGCAGGGGACATTGCGGCTGGGCGCGTATCACCAGGGGAACCAAGTCGTCATCGAGGTCTCCGACGACGGGCGCGGCATCGATGCGGAAAAAGTAAAGCAGCGCGCTCTCGCCCAGGGCTTGCTAAACGCCGATCAGGCAGCCCGCCTGAGCGAGGCGGAGACGCTGGAGCTGATCCTGCGGCCGGGATTCTCCACGGCGGAAGAGATCACGGAACTTTCGGGCCGCGGCGTGGGATTGGATGTGGTGCAAAGCGTGCTGGCGCGCCTGAAGGGAACGGTGCAGATCGAAACCGCGCGAGCACGGGGCACAACCTTCCGTATGCGGCTTCCGCTGACCCTGGCCATCATTCGGGCGCTGCTGTTCCGGGTGGACCAGCGCCTCTACGCCCTGCCGCTGAATGCGGTCGCGGAAATCGCGCGCACGGTGGAAGAAGATATTCATCAGGTGGAGCACTACGAGGCGCTGCAACTGCGCAACGACGTGTTGCCGCTGCTGCGCCTGGGCTCGAGGCCCGCGAGCGGGCAGGAAACGGCGCGGCGCAAGGTCTTCGTGCTGGTCATCCACAACGGGGACCACAAGTTCGGTTTGGTCGTTGACGCGCTCGAGGGCGAAGACGAGTTGGTCATCAAGGCGCTCGACGACCAGTCGATCACAACCGACCTGGTGAGTGGGGCTTCGATTCTGGGCGATGGGCGGGTGGTTCTCATCTTGAACATGATCGCCCTGATGGAGCGCTTCACGCGCGGGCGGAGCAATGCCACCGGCACGCGGATGGCGGGTCTGCTGTCGAGTCTCGCGCCCGCAGAGACGAGCGCTGGTGGAATCCGGATGGGTGAAACGCGGGCCCGCGCCGCAGCCGGAGGCCAGTCATGAAAAAGCCGGTGCGGGTGCTGGTGGTGGATGACTCGGCGCTGATGCGCAAGTTGATTCCCAAGATCCTCGAGGCGGACCACGAGATCGAGGTGGTGGGCACGGCCATGGACGGCTATTTCGGGCTGAAGAAAATCGCGGAACTGTCGCCGCAAGTGGTGACGCTCGACTTGGAAATGCCCGGAATGAACGGGATCGATACGCTGAAGGAAATCATGCGGCGCTGGCGGCTGCCGGTGATCGTGGTCAGTTCGCATAGCACAGCCGGGGCGTCGATCACGCTCCAGGCGCTAGGGGAGGGCGCGTTCGATTTCGTGGCCAAGCCGCAGGATGTTTCCGCGCGCATGCCCGAAATCGCCGCCGAGTTGATCAAGAAAATCCACGCCGCGGCGCAGAGCGCGGGGGTGCAGGCCCAGTTCCTGCCGGGAGAAGCCCAGGGCGCGAAGGCGCCGAAGCTGCGGCCGGTGGCGCCGACGCACATCGTTGCCATCGGCGTTTCGACGGGCGGTCCGAATGCCTTGCAATACCTGTTCTCGTATCTGCCGGCGGATTTTTCGGGCAGCATCCTGGTGGTGCAGCATATGCCGGACGGGTTCACGGGACTGTTTGCCAAACGGCTGGACGAGTGCTGCCCGATCCGGGTAAAGGAAGCGCAATCGGGCGACTTGCTGGTAGCCGGACGGGCGCTGATTTGTCCGGGGAACCGGCACATGAAAGTGAAGAAATTGCCGCTGGGCAACGTGGTGGTGCTGGGGGATGAGGGCCCGGTGAA
>JBEKWX010000436.1:0-3278 GCA_049512675.1 Terriglobales bacterium
GGATAGGCGGTCGCGTACTTGATGCCTTCAAAAGCCTGCAACGCGGCAGGAGGCAGATCGCAGAAGCTCCTCTTAGCGCGCAGCTTGCATGTAAGACAGCTTTCTACAATCTCCATTCCATATGGTGAGGGCATAAACTAGCCTCCTGTACCACCGCTGTATGACGCCCTCGCGCCAGGCGCACTTGTTGGGTCGCACCTTGCACAGTCCGCGCGGCCAGCTGAGCCAGCCTCGTCTGATGCCAGTGTCGGTCTGGATGAAACGCTTGACTGTGATGCAAGTCACACGCCATCGTGATCTCCCTACTGCCAAGACTTCCATTCAGAATTAGCAGAGAGCTTCTACGAAGTACGTGCAAAGGGTGGTTTCCACGTTGTAGTGATTGCAGATGGCCGGGGCGGCCAGATAGAGTTTGAGGATTCCTTCCACATGGGGAAACCCTCCGCTTTCGGGAGGAGAGACGCATTATGCCACACGACGGGGGAAGCATTGACCGAAAATCCAACCCTCCAGCTTCCTAACGCTGTCTTCATCGGGTTCGCCCGATTCTCGTCTGTTCATCAGAACTTCCAGCATCCCAAAGAGCCCTACGGCGGCGTCGAACGCATCATCATTTGGGAACCCATCTTCAATGGTACGTCGCAGGTCGGGAGCGAGCATGACGTTTGCGGATTGTGCCCACCTCAGGAGCGCGGGGCCAACTCGCCTGCGAGCCTCCCACCTCCCTTTACTCCTTAGCGGCTCACTTTGGAAGAACCAACAGTAGCACTCGGCTGGGTAAGTCTCCACGACGACAATGTTTCCGGGCTTCAACAGTGAATCGACTGAGCCGTCGAACGGCCAGAGCAGAACTGGTTTATTGCCGCACAGGGCGGGAACAATCACGTCACGCCAACCGATGATAGCTGCCCTACCGACCTGATTCGATCCCAGTGTCCAAAACAAAGGACAGGCGGCTGGCCTTACATCATTTGCCAGATCACACTTCCGGCGAAGGTCATCAATGAAGGTGAGTCCCAAAGCGGACAAGAGATGACTGTGCTTCGTCCGGCCCGGCGCTTGAGGGTAGAAAGGTCGATATCTGGAAACTTCCGAAGAGGTAACGGAAATGCGGTAGAAATCCACAAAATCGCCGCCTCCAAGTTGCAGAAGGAAAGGTTTGAATTCTGTGACGCCCAGTAGGGCCGCATAGCGAGCAGGGATTCCGATTGGGAAATCGAAACCGACAACGGCGGCTCCAGTTTCTCCAGTCTCGTTCTTTACCCTATTCATGAACCCACGGTGATCGCCAACCAGCGCGGGAGAGTGCGCTCGGTAGTGGTCGCCTTCTAGAACGGCGTTGCAGAGCCATCGCTTCTTGGGGGCAGTTCCCCAATCGGCGTGGTACACGACCATGGGCAGATTTGTTGGCATATAACTTCACTTTCATGAAGCTATAACAGCCGTCGCTCAATCCTCACGGTTTGGATTCACCGTCGAAACCGTCATGCGACGGATGCGAGCCGTAGCGCCCCGCCTCCCGCGCTGGATATCCGTAGTTCTTGGTCGCGTCAATCAATGCCAGACTATGCCGCCACGGATGCAAGTCAGTGACTCCACGCACGTCCGGGCCTGATCGCACTCATTAGACGTGGTACCGGGCACCCACCGAAAGCACCCGGCAGGACGCTTCGCAGACAACCTTGTACGCTATACCCTCGCTGAGGTGTTTGGTCAAAGCCCCCGGCCGTTTCACGCCCAGCACGATCATGTCGACCGTATTCGCGGCAATTCCCAGGATTATCTCTGCCGGGGAACCAAATTCCACCCTGTACTCGGGCTCATGCCAAAGCCGCTTTCCTTTAGGAATCAGGGTGCGGAGTTGCTTCTCCGTGGAAGCTGCCACTTCCCTCGGGTCAACGAAGTGAAACGTAATTCCGGGTACTGGCGCCACATGCAGAAGGGTCAGAAGTGCCCGATTCTTCTCTGCCAAAGATATGGCGTAGGGGAGCCCGTGCAAAGACTCTGGCCCGAAATCGGTGGCAAACAGAATGTGCTGTAGGGCGCCATCGGTCCTCCAGCGGGTGACGTGCGGCCCCACCGTGAGCACAGGGCACTCGGCATTGCGGAAAACCTCCTCCGCTACCGAGCCTAGCAGCAGTTTTCCCAGTCCTTTGCGGCCGCCGGTGCCCATGACGATGAGGTCAATTCCATACTTCCGGACCAGTTTCGAGAGCACCTCCGGAACCTTGCCTTGCTCAATCAGTTCTCTGTGTTTGACATCCTTCCACGAATCGGTGCGCATGAAGGCAGGTATTAGTTGATTAGCGAACAACTTGATTTGTTCGGCGTCGCGGTAGACCCCCTCCGCGACCGAGCACAGCAACAGCTGTTCCAGCCCCTTGCGGCCGCTGCTGCCGACGGCGCTAAGGTTAATGCCATGCTTCCAGATCATTTTCGAGAGCACTTTCACAGCATCGCCTTGCTCAATCAGTTCTTCCAGTTCTTTGTAATCGACGTCCTCCAACGACTCCGAGGGCATCAAGTGAGCCATTTGTTCGCTAGCCCTCGCCTTGATTTGCTCGGGATCCGGCTGTGCAGCCTCAACATACGGTATAGGAGGCAGCACGTGGACGGTGTACAGCACGGCACCGTAACGGTGAGCCAAATCCAGGGCGTGAGGCAGAATTGCTTCCGCTGACGGCGAGAAGTCAGTGGCAAACAGAATATTTTTCAGTTTAATGTGGGGTGGAGCAGTTATCGTCGGCATCACAACCTCCTTCCGAAGGTGCGGGTGCTGACAGGAATTTTGCCACGTCGCACGCGGCCTTCAGATGCGATGCAGCCCGTGGGCATCAGAAACGGGTTCCGCTGCTGCCTCGGGTTGCAGTGGAACATCATGCACACCTCGGCAACGCCACCTACCTGGAGTTACGCTTCCAGTGCTTCCTCCAGTTCCTCCGTGACGGCGTGGTTAAATTCCGCCACTGGCGTGTGCTGGGCGGCATACTCGGTTGAGGAGCAGGCGCTGAGAATTGCCCCACCTAGTATCTACGCTACTGCGCTATCTCAGGTCAGTGACGGGCGTTACCGTCGGCAGTGCGGTAGCGCACCGTGCGGCGGTTTTAGAGTCACATCTCTACTATTCGTGATCGCCTGGCCGCCACAACTGTCGCAAAATCCCGTACCTGTTGAAAAAGTCCCTGAGTTGATGCTTGTGGTGAAGCAAGGTTCCGGTTATAAGCAGGCGAGAGTTCTTGATGCTGCTGTTCATCGCCATGCTCGGAGGCCTGCTGCTC
>JBEKWX010000437.1:0-3277 GCA_049512675.1 Terriglobales bacterium
TCAATGAGCATCAGTTCGTCTTCGCGACCGGCCCGTTGCAGCTTCAATGCTTCGTCCACCGTGGCCTGGGCTTTCTCCATGCCAAATTGCCACACGTTCCACTCAAAGAGATCACCGACACCACTCACCAGCACCGTTGCTGCGACGTCCGGGTCGCCGCTCGTGGCCTGGTAGTAGAGCACGCGATTGGTGCCCATGCTTTGTCCGAGCAAAACCACGCGCTTGTGGCCGAGTTCACGCAAGTAGGCAGCGCCGGCTGCGATATCGGCCTGGTTATCGGTAAAGGAAGACTTCTTGGGACCGGAATCGTGGTCGCGCATGTTCAACGCGAGGGTGTCGTAGCCAGCGTGGGCCGCGGCCTCGGCGAGTTTTGGGAAGTAGGCCTCATAGAAGTTGCCCGCGTAGCCGTGCACCAGCAACAGGGCGCTCGCACGCGGCTTCGAGGCATGGAAAACGATGCCCTGCAGGCGCACACCATCCGTGGCGCGCAAGGCGACCAATTCGGAGGAACAAGCTCCGCCCGTCGCAGTGCCCCCGGTCGCAATAACCGAAGAAGGCGCCTGCGCCACCGAACAGGCGGCCCACAGGAGAAGCGTGGCGTGTAAAAGCAATCCGCGAAGTACCCACATCGCTAAGGCCCCGATGAGCTAGAGAGTGTTTCACAAATGGCTTCAGCGCGGAGGGCTCGTCCCCCCGGGGCTAAAGCCCGCATTTTTCCGGGCCCTAAGCGGCACGGCTTGAAGCCGTGCCCTTCCCAAAGCCGAAGCGAAACCAAGAGTTGTTCAGCATACTGAGACGGGGCAAGCCCCGTCTCTACACGGGTTTTTCCGCAGCCTGCTTCAGTTTGGCTTCAAGTTCAGCCAGGCGCGCGCGGAGGGCCTTGTCCCGCTCCCAACGTGCGGTTACATCCTGCATGGTCGCCGCCACGCCGAGGACCCGGCCATCGGCATCTTTGAGCAGCACGACGTTGAACTCGATTGAGATTCGCCGGCCGTCCTTGGTGGAGGCGGGGACGGCCAGCACGCTCTGTCCGTACTTGGTGACCCCGGTTTCCATGACCCGGTCGTAGCCTTCCCAGTGACGCGCCCGGTGCTTCTCGGGGATGATCATGTCCATGGACTTGCCGATAGCCTCGCCGGCAGTCCAGCCGAACATGGTCTCCGCACCCGCATTCCACAACCGAATGATGCCCTCGCGATCGCCAAATACAATGGCCACTGAACTTTGATCCACAATGCCTTCGCAGAGCGATTGGTGAGTGAGGACGTCATTCATGGCAACTCCAGGGAAATACAGAACGAATACAGTCTTATAGCCGTTTCTAGGCGGAGAAGTAAAGGGCTTGGGAAGAAGCGACACTAGCAGGCCGCGGAAAAAGTCTGACTTCGCGCCCCAGCCCCTAAAGCGGCGTCAGATTGCGAAGGGCTTGCGGCATCGCTAAAGCGATGCCCTGATACGAAACCCGAGTTTCGGTAGTGTCTCAGTTTCGATTTTAATGCTTTTTTAGAAGACGATATGCTCCTAGCGAAAGCGGCACAATCCATCCGATTGTAAAAAGAAGCATCACGTAAGGAAGAATATAAGCTACTGCTTTGGCGAGCTTTCCATGCCCTAGACCAAGGAAGAAGCTATAGTCAGAACGCAACCACAGAAGTACGATGCCGAGCCAAGTGAGTCCAATGATGAATAGAACCTTGGCGTTCATAGGGCCGTTCATGGCGCTAAAATCGAAACTGAGACACTACCCGAGTTTCTGATCCGAATCCCGAGTTTTCCGCAAGCTGCTAGAGCGTATCCAGAGAGCTGTGGCCGCAGCGGCTGCCGAGCTTTGCTCGGCTTGGACGGCCGGGGGCGGCCGTCCCTACGCGAGCATTATTTTATTGCCGGCTGCGGAGTTGCGGGTTCTTTCTGCTTTAGTACGCGGCGCAGGAGCTTTCCAGTGGCTGTGCGCGGGAGTTCGTTTACGATCACGATTTCGCGCGGCAGCTTATAGGTTGCAATCTTGCCCTTTAAGAAGGCGAGCAGATCATCGGGGGTGAGAGTTTCCCCGGGCTTCAGCACCACGAATGCTTTGGCAATCTGGCCGCGCACTTCGTCGGGCACTCCGATGACTCCGACGTCGGCAACGGCCGGGTGGGTGGCAATGGTGACCTCAATCTCCTCCGGTCCGATG
Organism: Terriglobales bacterium; assembly: GCA_049512675.1. Lineage (GTDB taxonomy): Bacteria > Acidobacteriota > Terriglobia > Terriglobales > Acidobacteriaceae > Acidiflorens. Next base: position 2,174 of record JBEKWX010000437.1, read on the forward strand.
CGGTAACCCGAACTCTTGATGATGTCGTCCTCCCGCGAGACGAACCAGAAGTAGCCATCCTCATCGACATATACGAAGTCACCGGCCAGATTCCAGCCCTCGGCGGTGATGGCACGTTGCTGTTTTTCGGGATCGCGCCAATAGACCGTACCCGTGGGTCCGCAAGCCACAAAGCGGCCGATCTTGCCGGTGGCGGCCGGCTTTCCCTCTTCGTCGATAACCTTCAACTCGTAGCCCGGTACGGCCTGGCCGAAGGAGCCCGCCTTGACCTTACGGCTGACCACGTTCGAGGCGAAAACGTACATCATTTCCGTCGTGCCCAACCCCTCGAAGATCTCCAGCCCAAATTTCTCCTTCCATGCGTGATAGGTCGGGGCGGTCAGGCTCTCGCCGCCGCCGGTACAGACGCGCAGGCTGCTGAGATCAAACTTGGTTTTTGCGTCCGGCACCTGCAACATCTTGCGGTAGGCGGTGGGGGCAAGAGTCAAGATCGAGATGTGATGCTTTTGTATGGTGTCGAACATCTTCTCCGGTTCGAACTTGGCGATGAGTGAAGCAGCCGCGCCGAAACGGAAGGGAATGGTCGCATAACTGGAGTAGCCCGCTCCAAACGCCAAGGGAGCGGACCCGCCGACAACGTCGTTTTCCGTGACTCGCCAGCCGTACTTCCCGAAGCCGTCGGGCACGATCAGCAGTTCCTCCACAAAGTGGACGGTCCCTTTCGGGCGTCCGGTTGTGCCCGAAGTGTACATCAGCAGACCCACGTCTTCGCGGTTGCGGAGTACTGGATCGATGTTCGGATTGCCGGACTGCACCAGTTCGCCGTAAGGGAGAAATCCCTTGGCCTTCACCTCGGCGACATCGCCCCCGATGACGATGATGTGCTTGATGGTCTGAAAGTTCTCTTTCGCGCCCTCGACCTCGCCCAGAAGCGCAGCGCTGACGATGATGGCGACCGCCTCCGAGTCGTTGGCCACATGAGCGATCTCGTGACGCGAGAACAGGGGCGACGTGGGAGTGCAGACCGCTCCCAACTTAAGGATCGCGAAGTTAGCGACCAGGGCCGGCGGTATGTTCGGAGTCCGCAGAACGATGCGGTCGCCT
>JBEKWX010000438.1:0-3257 GCA_049512675.1 Terriglobales bacterium
TACCGACACAGGATAATTCCGATTCACGAAGCTCCTCCGATTTCCCAATTGCGTGGGGTGAGAACAAGAAGGCACACAAACACCGCTGCGGCTTGACGCCCCTGCGAAGGATGCGTACCTGTCACAGAACTGCGATTAAACCAAACAAACACTTTTACATCCAACAGATACGCTGTCAAGCTGGGCAGACACTATGGACCGACTAGTGAGAAGCAAAAAGACAGGCAAATGGTTGCAAAGAAAAAGGCAGATCCAAGGTTTCAGGTCTCAGGTCTCAGAAGAAACCTCGGCGAGAAAACCACTGGCCTCACACCTGGGACCTAAGACTAAGAGCTGACACCTGGTTTCTTCAATTGCTCGATCTCTCGCTTCAGGCGTGCGTAGCGGCGGACGATGGTCCACAAATAGGTAATGTGGATGATCCAGGTGACGGCGTAGGCAGCAAGGAGGTACCGTCCGTTTCCGCTCATCGCACACTCCCGCGGGGGGCCAACAGCGATTCCAGGGCATGGGCGTGGTCGACGTCGCGCTGCAGCTTTTCCAGTCGATAGCGCGACCAGCAAACGAGAAAGGCGAAGCAGGAAAATGCCAGCCAGTTGATGAGCAGCACATGCAGCATGCGTGGATCGATCGATCCGCCTCCGCCCATGACCGGCTGCGGGTGCTGGGTACGGAAGAACCAGATCGAAAAGTAAACGAAGGGCACGCACAGCGCGCCCAGAACCGCGAGCGAAGCCGCCAGTAAGGGCGTCTCTCCGCTGGAAGAGAAGCGGCGCAGAAAAAGATAGCTCACGTAGATGAGCCACAGAACCAGGGTCGAGGTCAGGCGCATGTCCCACGTCCACCAGATGCCCCAGACCGGACGCGCCCAGATCGGGCCCGTGACCAGCACGACGGTGCAGAAAACCACACCGACTTCAGCACTGACCAGCGCGACGATATCGGCGGCAGGGTTGCGCTTGATCAGATAGAAGATCGAGGCTCCGAAATTGATGAAGAAGAGGATGAACGCCGTCCACGCCGAAGGCACGTGGTAGTAGAAAATCCGCTGCACGTCGCCCATGGTCCGTTCGGTGGGCGCAATCACCAGCGCCATGTAGAGCGCGTAGCTCAGCAGAATCGCAGTCAGCACGCCGAGGATGGGGAAGGCTTTTCTCATGCTAAGAACCTCTGTGAACCTCTGTGGCCCCTGTGGTTATCGCTTTAGATCTTAACCACAGGGGCCACAGAGGTTCACAGGGAACATATTCTGCGTTCGTCATTCTGCATTCAAGACGGTTTCAAACAAGAGCAGGCACACCGTAGTAAACACCAGATCGTAGGTTACAAGCAACACGATCCAGAAACGCGCGCCTTCGCCGTTCAATATAGCGGTGGTGGATTGCACCATGGCGAGGAGGGCTGGGATCGAGATGGGGAACAGCAGCAAGGGCAGCATAATCTCGCGGCTGCGGGTCCGCAGGGACATGGCAGCGAAGAAAGTTCCGTTTACCACGAGCGCCCAGGTCCCGAGCACCGCAACCAGCAGCAGTTGCCACGCCGGGCCCAGCGCCCGCAGCCGGTAAAACGCGATGAACAGCGGAGTCATGAGCGCTTCCAGCACGCTCACGAAGATGAAATTGCCCAGTGTCTTTGCCATGAACAGCGAGTTCGCGGGAGCGGGCGAGACGCGGTAGGCGTCGAGCACCTGGTTGCGGATCTCGCGCGCCCAGGTCTGGTTGAGCGCCACCACTGCCGCGAACAGGAACGCCACCCAGATCAATCCGCCGGCGATCTGGCGCGATTCTTCGGCGCTCGGATCGAACGAAAAACTGAACACGACCACCACCAACAGAGAAAAGAACAGCATGGAGTTGATGGCGTCCTTCGATCTCCACTCGAGGCGGAGGTCTTTGAGCAGGCTGACACGGGTGATGCCGGCGGGCGCGGTCGCAGTGTGCGGAATCATGGCGTGCTCTCTCCCGATCTTTCTCCCGCTTCCGAACTCGTGTGGTGACGGGGCTCCGCCCCGTCCCGGCGGGGCAGAGCCCCGCCGCCACACCCGTCCGTCGGCCGTTTCAGTTCCCGTGTGCGCTCGACAATCTCGCCGGATTCCATCCAGACGAACTCGTCGGCGGCGCCCTCGAGCAACGATGCCTGGTGGGTGACGATGAATAGCGTTTTGCCCTGATCGCGGGTACGGGCCAGCAGGCGGACCATTTCCGTTGCGGAATGGGTGTCCACATTCGAGAAGGGCTCGTCGAGCAAGAGGATTTTGGGGTCGTTTAATAAAGCCCGCGCCAACGACATGCGCTGTCGCATGCCTTGTGAATACTGGCCAACGGGACGGACGAGCTCAGGATCGAGGCCGACCGCGCGAATGGCCTCCGCGCAACGCTCCCTGCTGGTGATTCCGTACAGGCGGGCAAAGTATTCCAGGTTCTCGATCCCGCTCATCTCGTCATAGAGTAGAGAAGGATGCGCCATGTAGCCCACCTGCTGGCAGATGTCGTGGAACTTGCTGGCGCCGAGGATTGTGATGTTACCGCTCGACGGCTGGTTGAGTCCCGCTAGAGTACGCAGCAGTGTAGTCTTGCCGGCGCCGTTATCGCCGAGAATGGCATAGAGTTTTCCGCCGGAAAATTCCGCGGTTACGCCGCGCAGGGCGGCAAAACGGCCAAACTGCTTGATCAGGTTCGAGATACTGATGACGGGGACGGGGGCGGGCGCGGTTTCAGTCAAAGGAATAAAGGCTAATTCGCCATCCCGCTCGACCCGGAACTCTGGTTCTGCGACATGCTCTTGCCGGGTTCGACGGCGGGAGTGGCTCCGGGTTGACCGGTTGACCCGGGCTGCGGCGCATACTTCGACGCGCACTTTGCCTGCAATTGCTTCGCATGGAATACGCCGTCGCGTCCGAAACTGCCATCGGCTAAAGCTTGCGAATCGTCCTTAAAAGTGTCGGGCGGAGCTTCGGTCCCGGTATATGACACGGGCAGCGTCAGGTCGTTCTCCTTCAACATGAAATCCACGCGAGTTCCGGAGCGCTTGATCGATCCGGGTACCACGTTTCCAGCCACACGCAGACGCTTGGCGTACGCCTCTTTTCCCATGCCGTTCAATTCCTTGATGGTGACGTAGTAGCTCTTGCTATCTTGCACGCCGGTGTAGGCAAGATAGCCGAGCGAGAGCAGAATCAGCACGGTGACGGAACCAAATTTCAGATATTTGCTGGCTTCGGTCGACATGAAACACCCCACCCTTGCTTAAGACTGTAC
>JBEKWX010000439.1:0-3254 GCA_049512675.1 Terriglobales bacterium
TTTCTGAATCCGGCGCGTGACGGTGCCGTGTTGCCGATTCTTCACCTCAACGGCTGGAAGATCGCGAATCCAACCGTGCTTGCCCGGATGGATAATCAGGAGCTTACCAATCTCTTCACCGGCTACGGCTGGAAACCCTATTTCGTCGAGGGGGACGTGCCAGCAGAAATGCATCAACTGATGGCCGGAACTTTGGACACGGTCGTGAAGGAGATTCGCTCGATTCAAGATAGCGCTCGTCAAGACAATGCTCGTCAAGACAACGCTCGTCAAAACACCGCTTGCAAGGTTGGAGCTTCAAGTCTGCCCGCCTGGCCGATGATAGTTATGCGCAGCCCGAAGGGTTGGACGGGGCCGAAAGTGGTCGATGGAAAGCCCATCGAGGGTACATGGCGCGCGCATCAAGTGCCGGTGGCCGATCTGCAGTCGAAGCCGGAACACCTGAAGATCCTGGAAGACTGGATGAAAAGTTATCGGCCCGAGGAATTGTTTGACGAGAACGGCAAGCTGATTCCGGAACTCGCGGAATTGGCTCCTAAGGGCGAGCGCAGGATGGGAGCGAATCCGCATGCCAACGGCGGCCTGTTGCTGCGCGATTTGGTCATGCCCGACTTTCGCGAATATGCCGTCAAAGTTCCGAAGCCCGGCACCGAGAATGCGGAAGCCACGCGAGTGCTCGGTGTATTGTTACGCGACGTAATGAAGCTGAACGCGGACTCCAAGAACTTCCGCGTCTTCGGCCCCGATGAGACGGCTTCGAACCGGCTGGACGCTCTCTTTGAGGTCACCGACAAGCTATGGATGGAGCCGATCCTGCCGGTGGACGAACATCTCTCGCAAAACGGTCGTGTGCTGGAGATGCTCAGCGAGCACATGTGCCAGGGCTGGCTCGAAGGCTATTTGCTCACCGGGCGCCATGGCTTCTTCTCCTGCTACGAAGCGTTTATCCACATTATTGATTCCATGTTCAACCAGCACGCCAAATGGCTGAAGGTTACGCGCGAGATCGAGTGGCGGCGTCCGATCGCATCGCTCAACTACCTGTTGACTTCTCACGTGTGGCGGCAGGATCACAATGGATTCACCCATCAGGATCCCGGCTTCATCGATCATGTGATCAATAAGAAAGCCGACATCGTCCGCGTCTACCTTCCGCCCGACGCCAATTGTCTGCTTTCAGTCGCCGATCATTGTCTGCGGAGCCGGCATTATGTCAACGTCATCGTCGCCGGCAAGCAGCCCGCATTGCAGTTTCTCAACATGGAGTCGGCCATCGAACACTGCTCCACCGGCATTGGCATCTGGGAGTGGGCAAGCACCGATAAGGGGGCCGAGCCCGATGTTGTGATGGCGTGCGCCGGCGATGTGCCCACGCTCGAAACCTTGGCGGCGGTCGATCTTCTGCGGCAGCATTTTCCCGACATCAGGATTCGCGTGGTCAATGTTGTCGACCTGATGACTATTCAGCCTTCGAGCGAGCATCCCCATGGTCTTTCGGATGTTGATTTCGATTCCATGTTTACGGTGGATAAGCCGATCATCTTTGCCTATCACGGCTATCCCTGGTTGATTCACCGCCTCACCTATCGCCGGCACAATCATGACAATCTCCACGTGCGCGGCTATAAAGAAGAAGGAACGACCACCACCCCGTTCGATATGGCGGTTCTGAACGATCTCGATCGCTTCCATCTGGCAGGGGATGTGGTGGACCGGGTTTCCAGACTGCAGAAAGTCGGGGGCCACTTCAAGCAGTTGCTGCGCAACAAGCTGGTCGAGCATAAGCAATATATTTATGAACGCGGAGACGACTTGCCGGAAATCCGCGACTGGACCTGGCCCTACTGATGACGATGAAGGTGCTTGTTCTCAACTCCGGCTCCAGCAGCCAGAAGAGCTGTCTCTACGAGATCGGAGATGCGCTTCCCGACGATCCACCGGGTTGCGTTTGGCAGGGAAAGATCGAGTGGTACGATCACCAGGCTCAATTCTCGATCGAGAACTCCCGTGGCGTTTCCCGAAAAGACCAGACGTCGGTGGGCTCGCGGGGGGAAGCGGTTGAGCGACTGCTCTGCAGTTTGTGGAGCGGTGAGACGCAAGGGATATCTGGCCCTTCCGAAATCGATGTGGTGGGACACCGGGTGGTCCATGGTGGCCCGCAGCATTTCGAGCCCGCGTTCGTTACCGCTGAGGTCAAGTCGGCGATTGAAAGCGTTTCCGTTTTTGCCCCACTTCACAATCGCGCCGAACTTGAAGGCATGGAGATTGTTGCCAAGCTGCTAGGTCCAGCGCCGCAGATCGCGGTCTTCGATACCGGCTTTCATCGCACCATGCCTTTATCGGCGAAAACCTATCCTGGTCCCTACGAGTGGTTCGAGCAGGGAATTCGCCGCTACGGATTCCATGGGATCAATCATCAATATTGCGCGCAGCGAGCGGCGCAGTTACTGGGCAAGAACCTGGATTCGCTGAAGCTCGTTACTTGCCACCTTGGGAATGGCTGCTCTTTGGCGGCGATTCGCGAAGGGAAAAGCGTGGATACGACGATGGGGTTCACGCCGCTCGAAGGTCTTATGATGGGCACGCGTTCGGGCTCGGTGGATCCGGGGGTGCTCACTTACTTGATGCGGCGGAGACATTTCCTGGATGAGCGGCTTGACGACGTGCTCAATAAAAAGTCGGGACTGCTCGGCATCTCAGGGATCTCCAGCGATATGCGGGAGGTCCTTGACGCCCGCAGGAACGACCATGAGCGCGCAAAACTGGCGTTCGATATGTATGTTCATCGCCTGCAATCGGGAATTGGCGCCATGATCGCGGTGCTGGGCGGAGTTGATGCCCTCGTATTCACTGCGGGAGTCGGAGAAAACTCACCCGAAGTTCGCGCTGCGGTGTGTGACAATTTTGCCTTCCTTGGCCTGAAGCTCGACCAGGACAAGAACGCAGCATCGCCTTTGGAACCGCCTTTGAAAAATGACAAGGACATCTCCGCTTCGGATGCAGACGTCCGCGTTTTAGTTATTCACGCAGAGGAAGACTGGATGATCGCTCGGCAGTGCTGGAATCTCGTCAGGCAACAGTCTGGCGGCTAGTGTAATGAGTTGGCAGCGTCTATAATTTGCCGTAGAAAAGAAACAGTATAAAATTTTTACGGTTCATATCGCGATTGCTTGGGGCGGGGTTCGTGCATTTCCCACAGTCAGTCTCCAAGATATTGATATGAAGCGATTTAGCTGTTTATTTTGAGAATGCGA